>DATHUT010000136.1:0-9141 GCA_035462005.1 Gammaproteobacteria bacterium
GGTCGGTGGCCAGGACCTGGGCGCGCGGGCGTTCGCTGGCGATGGCCAGGGCGATGGCGCCGCTGCCGGTGCCGAGGTCGGCGACGGTTGCGGGGCAGTCGGCGGGGATACGCAGCAGCGCCCGCTCCACCAGCAGCTCGGTTTCCGGGCGCGGGATCAGGGTGTCCGGTGTGACCTGCAGCGCCAGGGACCAGAACTCGCGCACGCCGAGGAGATGGGCAACGGGTTCACCGGCCTGGCGGCGCGCCAGCAGGGACTCGAACCTGGCGGTCTGCGCAGGCTCGGGCGCGCGTTCCGGCCAGGCGCGCAGGTAACTGCGGTCCTGGCCCAGGGCATGGGCCAGCAGCAACTCGGCGTCCAGGCGCGGGCTGTCGCTGGTGCTCGCCAGTGACGCGGAGGCGGCAGCGAGGAGGGATTGGAGGGTGCTTGGCTGCATGGGGATTACGTTCCTGCGTGGCTCGATCCCGTGTAGGAGCGGCCTCCGGCCGCTCCTACGGGTGGCGGCTCAACCTCCCAACGCCGCCAGCTGGTCGGCCTGGTACTCGTGGATGAGCGGCTGGATCACCGGGTCGAGGTTGCCGGCCATGATGTCCTCGAGTTTGTAGAGGGTGAGGTTGATGCGGTGGTCAGTGAGCCTTCCCTGGGGGAAATTATAGGTGCGGATGCGTTCCGAGCGATCGCCACTGCCCACCAGGCTGCGGCGGGTGGCGGACTCCTCGGCGTGGCGCTTGTCTTCCTCCATGGATTGCAGTTTCGCCGCCAGCAGGGAGAGGGCGCGGGCGCGGTTCTTGTGCTGGGAACGCTCGTCCTGGCATTCCACGACGATGCCCGTGGGCAGGTGGGTGATGCGGATGGCGGAATCGGTCTTGTTTATGTGCTGGCCGCCGGCGCCGGAGGCGCGGTAGGTGTCCACTTTCAGGTCCGCGGGGTTGACCTCGATGGCCTCCATTTCCTCGGCCTCGGGCATGATGGCCACGGTGGCCGCGGAGGTGTGGATACGGCCCTGGGATTCGGTTTCCGGCACGCGCTGCACCCGGTGAGCGCCGGACTCGAACTTGAGGTTGGCATAAACCCCCTGGCCGATGATGCGCGCGATGATTTCCTTGTAGCCACCATGTTCGCCCAGGCTCTCGCTCAGCACCTCCACTTGCCAGCGTTTCAGTTCGGCGAAGCGGGAATACATGCGGAACAGGTCGCCGGCGAAGATGGCGGCCTCGTCGCCGCCGGTGCCGGCGCGGATTTCCAGGAACACGTTGTTGTTGTCGCGGGGATCCCTGGGCAGCAGCTGTTTCTGCAGGTCCTGTTCCAGTGCCGTGAGCCTTTCCGTGGTGGCGGCAAGTTCCTCCTCGGCCATGGCACGCACTTCCGGGTCGGTGTCGCGGCGCATCTCCTCCGCCGCGGCCTGGTCATCCCGGGCCTGTTGCCAGGCCTGGAAACTCTCCACCACCGGTTGCAGCTGGGCGTACTCCTGGGACAGGGTGCGGTAACGGTCCTGGCTGGACAGGGTTTCGGGATCGGCCAGCAGGCCGCTGAGCTCCTCGACCCGTTCGGTAATGGTTTCCAGTTTGCGAAGTAGGGATGCTTTCACGATGGCGGGTGACTACCGGCTGGGCCCCTGTGGACAGGGGCGGGGTTATTCGGATTCGGGCAGGTTCAGCAGTTCGCGCGCGGCCTCGAGCAGGTCGGTGCGGCCGTCGCTGCCGGCCTGACGAAGATGGGTGCTGGGCTGGTGGATGAGCTTGTTGGTCAGGGTATGGGCCAGGTATTCCACCACCTGCGCCGGGTCCCTGCCACTGGCCAGCTGTTGCCGCGCTTTCTGCAGCACTTCGTCACGCTGGGTTTCCGCCTGTTCCCGCAACTGGCGGATGGTGGGGACCGCGTCCCGCGAGCGCTGCCAGGCGATGAAGTGGTTCACCTGGACATCGATCATCTCTTCCGCCTGGCGCGCGGCGGCCTGGCGGGATTTCAGGTTTTCCTGGATCACTTCCTGCAGGTTGTCGACGGTGTACAGGAAGATGTCATCCAGTTCGCCGACGCGTGGCTCGATGTCACGCGGCACGGCGATGTCCACCATGAAGATGGGACGATGCTTGCGTGCCTTGAGCGCCTGCTTCACGGCGGGCAGGGTGAGGATGGGCGTGCTGCTGGCGGTGGAGGAGATGACGATGTCCGCCTCCGCCAGGTGGGCGGGAATCTCCTCCAGGCTGATGCCGTAGCCGTTGAACAGGCTGGCGAGGTTATGGGCATGCTCCACGGTGCGGTTGGCGACGATCATGCGTCCGAGCCCATGTTCGTGCAGGTGGCGAGCGGCCAGTTCCACGGTTTCCCCGGCGCCGATCAACAGGGCGGTCTGTTGTCCCAGGTCACCGAAGATCTGCCGCGCCAGGCTCACGGCGGCGAAGGCCACGGATACGGGACTGGCGCCGATGGCGGTATCGGTGCGCACCTGCTTGGCCACCGAGAAGCTGTGCTGGAACAGGCGGCTCAGCAGGGTATCCACGCTACCGGCCTGGGTGGCATGCTGGTAGGCGGACTTCATCTGGCCAAGGATCTGCGGTTCGCCGAGGATCATGGAATCCAGGCCGGAGGCCACGCGTAGCATGTGGCGCACCGTGTCGGCGTCCTGCAGGCGGTAGAGATAGGGCCGCAGCGTGCCTTCATCCAGGTGATGAAAGCGGCTCAGCCAGTGGATCACGGTCTCGCCCGCGTCCTCCTCGCTGCCCACGTACAGCTCGGTGCGGTTGCAGGTGGAGAGGATGGCAGCCTCCTGGATGCCCGGCAGCCCGGTCAGCTCGCGCAGGGCCTCCTGCATCCGCTCCGGGGCGAACACCACGCGTTCGCGGAGTTCCACCGGGGCAGTGCGATGATTGATGCCGAGCGCGATCAGGGGCATGGAGGGATGCGATTGGAGGAGTCAACGGGAAATTTTGAAGGATGCCCTGGGCGAATACAAGCCGGATCGCGGTGACAGCGTGGCGCGTAATGACGTCTAATTGCGTATAGTGGTGCCTGTTTGTGCCACCTTGGCCCTACAATGGATACGCCGGGTCCGTGTCCCCTTGCGGGATGGCAAGGCCCCGCCTCGCCCTGGTTTCTCGGTCTGTTGGCCGGTGTCGACACAATGATGAATATGCCTATATCGATGAAGTCTGTCCTGTATAAACGCCCGGCCACGCCGGGTGGGCGCTTGCTGCCGCCCTTCCTGTTGGCGGTACTGATGACGGCCTGCGCCCTTCCCCGGGGACCCGAGCCGACCCGGCCGCCGTCCGCGGAGCCGGTTGCCGCCCAGCCAGCCCCGCCCCCCGCGCCGGCCGCGGACGCGGAGTTGAGCGACGTGCTGCTCTACGACATCCTGCTGGGCGAGATTGCCGGGCAGCGTGGAGAGCTGGACGATGCCGTCCGCTACCTGCTGGAGGCGGCTGGCCAGACGCGGGATCCACGCCTGGCCGAACGCGCCCTGCGCGTGGCCGTATTCGCCAAGCAGCCCCGGGCGGCCTTGCAGGCGGCCCGGCGCTGGGTGGCCCTCGATGACCGCAACCTGGAGGCGCGCCAGGCACTGGCCGCCCTGGCCCTGCGCGAGGGTTCCCATGACGAGGCCCTGGAACAGCTGGATTACCTGCTGACCCAGGGTGGTGCCGAGGATCCGCGCAGTTTCGAGCAATTGAGCGGCCTGTTGGCCCGCGAGGCCGACGAGGCGGCGGCCCTGGACCTGATGGGCCGTCTGGCGGCCCGCCATGCCGATAACCCCCATGCCCAGTTGGGCCATGCCCGGCTGGCGGCCCACAACCAGCAGTGGGAGCTGGCACTGGCGGCGGTGGAGCGGGCCCTGGCCCTCGACCCCACCCTGGGCCAGGCGCGTGTGTTGCGGGCCAGGGTACGGGTGCAGATCGGTGAGCCTGAAGCGGCCCTGGAAGAACTGGCGGCGGTCGTGGCGGAGCAGCCCGACGACAGTCAGTTGCGCCTGGCCTATGCGCGCCTGCTGGTGGAGCTGGGCCAGGTGGAGGCCGCCCGTGCGCAGTTCCAGACTCTGGCCCGCCAGGAGCCGGACAATCCGGAGGTACTCTTTCCCCTGGCGCTGCTGGCCCTGGAGGCAGAGCAGCACGATGACGCCGAGCGTTACCTGCAGCGCCTGCTGGAACTGGACAGTCACCTGGCGGAAGCCCACTACTACCTCGGCCAGTTGGCGGAATCCCGCGCGGAATATGAACTGGCGCTGGACTGGTATTCCCGGGTCGAGCCGGGCGCGCAGCATTGGCAGGAGGTCCAGCTGCGCATGGCCCACCTGGAAGGTCGCTTGGATCGCGTGGCAGAGGCGCGGGCCCGGCTCCAGGATCTGCGCGCACGGGATCCCGGCGCGGCCCTGCGCTTGTTCCTCGAGGAAGGGGTGATCCTGTCCCGGGCCGGCATGCATGAGGAGGCCCTGGCCCTCTACGACCGGGTCCTGCAGGTGCATCCCGACAACGATGATTTGCTCTATGCCCGTTCCCTGGTGGCGGAGCGGCTCGGTCGGCTCGACATCACCGAGGCGGACCTGCGCAGTATCCTGGAACGCAACCCCGAGGATGCCCGCGCCCTCAACGCCCTTGGCTATACCCTGGCGGATCGCACCGACCGGTACCAGGAGGCGCTTGGGTATATCGAGCGCGCCCATGCCCAGGCACCCGATGATCCGGCCATTATCGACAGCCTCGGTTGGGTGCATTTCCGTCTCGGCAACCTGGAGCTGGCCCGCGAGCACCTGCAGCGGGCCTACGCCTTGCAGCCGGATGCTGAAATCGCCGCGCACCTGGGCGAGGTGCTCTGGACCCTGGGTGAGCAGGACGCGGCGCGCCGCGTCTGGGAGGAAGGCCGGGGTCTCGATCCCGAGCATCCCGTGCTGCGTGAGACCCTGGAACGCCTGCTTCCCTGATGCGCGCCGCCTTTTGGTTTGCCCTCCTGTTGCTGACGGCCTGCGCCAGCCGGCCGCCCCTTACGGTCAGCTACCCGGAGCAGTGGCACGCCCATTCCCGGTCCGCGCTGGATTGGCGGGACTGGGAATTGCAGGGGCGGGTGGCCCTGCGCATGGAGGACGAAGGCTGGCACGGCGGTTTGTACTGGCGACAACAGGGCGATACCTACCAGATCCGCATCAGCGGCCCCTTCGGCCAGGGCGGCATTCGCCTGGACGGAGATCCCGGGCGGGTGCGCTTTCAGCAGGGCGAGCGAGTCATCCGGGCTACGGACGCGGAGGCCCTGATGCAGCAGGAACTGGGCTGGAGCCTGCCCCTGGAGGGATTGGACCACTGGGTGCGGGGTGTGCCGCGTCGCCCGGACCGGGCCCGGCTTGCCTTCGATGCGGAGGGGCGGCTGGCACGGCTCGAGGAGGCCGGCTGGGTGGTGGATTACCAGGGCTATGGCGAAGACACGGTGCCGCCCCTGCCTGCCCGGGTCGCGCTGGAACATGCGGGCTTGCGCCTGCGGCTGGTGGTGGACCAGTGGCAACGCCTGGCGCCGGCCGGAGCCGCGGATGAGTGAGGTGCCCCACGGCGGGCGGCCCTGGCCGGCGCCCGCCAAGCTGAACCTATTCCTGCACATCATCGGCCGGCGCCCGGACGGCTACCATGAGCTGCAGACCCTGTTCCAATTCCTCGATCATGGCGATGAGCTGCGTTTCCATCCGGCTCCGGCGGGCCGTATCGAGCTGCTGCGGCCACTGCCTGGGGTGTCCGCGGACCAGGATCTGTGCCTGCGTGCCGCTCGCCTGTTGCAGGAGCACACCGGGGTGCGTGCCGGCGTGGTCATCGAGCTGGACAAACGCCTGCCCATGGGCGGCGGCCTGGGTGGCGGCAGTTCCGATGCCGCAACCGTGCTGGTGGCGCTGAACCGAATATGGGAAACCGGGCTGAATACGGACCAGCTGGCCGCCCTGGGCCTGAGCCTGGGGGCCGATGTCCCTGTCTTCGTTCGGGGTTTTTCCGCCTGGGCGGAAGGGGTGGGGGAGCGGCTTACCCCGGCTAACCCGCCGGAGCCTTGGTACCTGGTGGTGGTGCCGCCGGTAAGCGTATCAACCGCCGCCATTTTTTCCGAACCGGAATTGACACGGGATACCCCTCCTATCACAATAGCCGACTTTCTTTCGGGCGCCGTCCATAACGACTGCGAGCCGGTGGTGCGCCGCTGCTTTCCCGCGGTGGATGCGGTCCTGACCCGCCTGCGGGAACATGGGCCGGCGCGGATGACCGGCACAGGTGCCTGCGTGTTCCTGCCCCTGGCCGACGCGGCCGCGACACGCGCGCTGGACGCGCAACTGCCGCCGGACTGGAAGCGTTTCATCGCCCGGGGATGCAACCGATCGCCACTGCTGGCGCGGTTGGCGCAAGGCGCCTGAGGCGCGCTGCTTTTTTTTGGGCCGTCGCCAAGCGGTAAGGCACGGGGTTTTGATCTCCGCATACCCAGGTTCGAATCCTGGCGGCCCAGCCAAATTTTTGTAGCCCCGCAGGGGCGAGGGCGCGAGCCCGAGTAATCCTGGCGGCCCAGCCAAAATGAAAGAACCACGCGTGCCGCGCGGGGTGCTGAAGTTGAACGATCGATACCGGGGAGAGATGTTCCGTGCCTGAATCCGACAGCCGTATGATGGTATTCACCGGCAACGCGAATCCCCGGCTGGCGCAGGATATCGTCAACCATCTGCATCTGCCTCTGGGCAAGGCCAGTGTCGACCAGTTCAGTGATGGTGAGATCTTCGTGGAGATCGAGGAGCACGTGCGCGGCAAGGACGTTTTCATCGTCCAGCCGACCTGCTCGCCCGCCAATGACAACCTGATGGAATTGCTGGTGATGGTGGATGCCCTGCGGCGTGCCTCCGCGGCCCGCATCACCACGGTGATACCCTACTTTGGGTATGCCCGTCAGGATCGGCGGCCGCGCTCGGCGCGAGTGCCGATCACGGCCCGGGTCGTGGCGGACATGATCTGCCGGGTGGGCGCCAACCGGGTATTGACGGTGGACCTGCACGCCGACCAGATTCAGGGCTTTTTCGACGTGCCCGTGGACAATGTCTACGCCTCGCCGATCCTGCTCGGTGATGTATGGCGGCAGAAGTATTCCGACCTGGTGGTGGTGTCGCCGGACGTGGGTGGCGTGGTGCGTGCCCGGGCCCTGGCCAAGCGCCTCGACGATGCGGACCTGGCGATTATCGACAAGCGCCGCCCGCGGGCCAATGTATCGCAGGTGATGCATATCATCGGCGAGGTGGAGGATCGCACCTGCGTGCTGATCGATGACCTGGTGGATACTGCCGGCACCCTGTGCAAGGCCGCCAAGGCACTCAAGGAACATGGCGCCCGGCGCGTGGTGGCCTACTGTACCCACCCGGTGCTGTCGGGGCCGGCCATCGATAATATTTCCGGCTCCGAACTGGACGAGCTGGTGGTGACCGACACCATTCCCCTGCGCCCGGCGGCGCTGGAATGTGACCGGATCCGCCAGCTGAGCATCGCGGAGATGCTCGCCGAGACCATGCGCCGGGTGCACAACGAGGAATCCGTCAGTTCACTGTTTATGGATTGATGTCCCGCGGGACATGAGTCCGATTTGCGGCATACGCCGTCAACAAGACGCCGAACCTGGTCGCGGGTGAGGCGGTCGCCAAACAAGGCAAGAGTAGGGTGCTGTCCTGTTCCGGGACCGTAGGCCGCATGGACGCGGCCTTCGAGCGTACAGGGATGTATTCACAGCGAGTCCCGGAACAGGACAGCATCCTGCTCACGCAATGCTTGGTGATTTTTTCAGGAGAGCAACATGAGTACCGATTTTCAACTGAACGCCGAAAAGCGCGAGGATATGGGCAAAGGTGCGAGCCGCCGCCTGCGTCGCGCCGGCCGGGTTCCGGCCATTGTCTATGGCCTGGACCAGGCACCAGAGGCCATTTCGATGACCCAGAACCAGGTGCTGAAGCACCTGGAAAACGAGGCCTTCTACTCGCAGATCATCACCGTGAACCTGGATGGCAAGTCCACCCAGGCGGTACTGCGTGATCTGCAGCGCCATCCCTTCAAGTCCTACATCGTGCACATGGACCTGCAGCGCGTCGACATGAACAAGCCGGTGCATGTGCACGTACCGCTGCACTTCATCAACGAAGAGATCTGCGTGGGCGTGAAGGCCGGCGGCATGGTCAGCCATGAAGTCATCGAGGTGGAGATCTCCTGTTTGCCGAAGGATCTGCCCGAGTTCATCGAGGTGGACATCGCCAACCTGAACGTGGGTGATTCCCTTCACCTGTCCGACCTTCAGTTGCCGGCCGGCACCAGTCTGCTGGAACTGGCCCGTGGCGAGGACCATGACCTGGCGGTGGTGACCATTCACGCCAAGAAGGGTGGTGGTGAGGAAGTCGAGGGTGAGGCGGAAGGCGAAGCCGAGGAAGGCGGCGCCTAAGCGCCCCGGCGCAACGCGCCCGTGGCATCCATCCAGCTCATCGTGGGGCTCGGTAATCCGGGTCCCGAGTACGACCGGACCCGGCATAATGCCGGGTTCTGGTTTGTGGATGCCCTGGCGCGGCAGCGTGGTGACAGCCTGCGGCACGAAAACCGTTTCCATGGTGAGACGGCCCGTATCGAACGGGACGGGCTGGATTGCCGCCTGCTGAAACCGCTGACCTACATGAACCGCAGCGGCCAGGCGGTGTCGGCGCTGGCAAGGTTCTACCGTATTCCACCCGAATCCATCCTGGTGGTGCATGACGAACTGGACCTGCCGCCGGGAACGGCGCGCCTGAAGAAGGGTGGTGGCCACGGTGGTCACAATGGCCTGCGCGACATCATCAGTGCCCTGGGCGGCAATGGCTTCCTGCGCCTGCGCATCGGCATCGGCCATCCGGGACACCGCGATGATGTGGTGGACTATGTGTTGCGCAAGGCCTCCCGGGAAGACGAGGGGCTGATCGAGCAGTCCATCGACACGGCTTTGGGCGTGGTACCGCTGCTGCTCGCCGGTGAGGTGGAGCGTGCCATGCATCAACTGCACAGTACGCGTTGATAGGTGGCTTCGCTTGGGGCGTACGCGTACTTGGCGGTAACTTTAGATACAGGGTTCAGACAGGAACAACACCATGGGTATTCAATGCGGTATCGTCGGTCTGCCCAATGTGGGCAAGTCCACCCT
>DATHUT010000137.1:0-3547 GCA_035462005.1 Gammaproteobacteria bacterium
AGGGCGGGGATACAGGCCAGGACAACCTGAGGTAGAATGCGGGTTTTGCCGGGCGGACATGGCGCCCGGCCGGACCCTCGATCCTGGAGTCATTCGTGAAGCTGAGCGCGCAGGAGTTTCGCCACTGGGAGCACAAAAGCCTCACCCTGCTGGGCATGTCCGGCGTGGGCAAGACTCGCTTGGCCGCCATGCTGCGCGAGCGGCACTGGTTTCACTACTCCGGCGACTACCGCATCGGTACCCGCTACCTGGACGAGCCGATCCTGGACAACATCAAGCAGCAGATCATGCACATCCCCTTTCTGCGGGAACTGCTGCGCACGGATTCCATCTACATCAGCAACAACATGACGGTGGACAACCTCAAACCGGTGGCCAGTTTCCTGGGCAAGCTGGGTAATCCGGAACTTGGCGGGCTGGGGCTGACGGAGTTCAAGCGCCGCCAGGAACTACACCGCCAGGCGGAGATCGCCGCCATG
Organism: Gammaproteobacteria bacterium; assembly: GCA_035462005.1. Taxonomy (GTDB): domain Bacteria; phylum Pseudomonadota; class Gammaproteobacteria; order DSM-19610; family DSM-19610; genus JAIVHA01. The sequence continues at coordinate 480 of DATHUT010000137.1, forward strand.
AAGGACGTGCCCGAGTTCATCCGCAAGGCGCGGGAGATCTATGGCTACGAGCATTTCGTCAACGATGCCGGCGGTAGCGTCTGCGAGCTCGACGACACGGAGGCCCTGGAGGCCCTGGCCGAGCACAGCCTGATCCTCTACATCCAGGCGACCCACCACGATGAGGAGGAGCTGATCGAGAGGGCCCGGCGCGCACCCAAGCCACTCTATTATCGCGAGGTCTTTCTCGACGAGCAGCTGGGACAGTATCTGGAGGAGTTCGATCTGGAATACGTGGCCCAGATCGACCCCGATGAATTCGTGCGCTGGATGTTCCCGCGCCTGTTCCGTTCGCGCATCCCACGCTACGAGGCCATCGCCGGCCAGTATGGCTATACGGTCAGCACCGAGGAACTGGCCAAGGTGCATGACGAGGAAGGATTGATGAAACTGATTGAAAGGATCCTGGATCGCCAGGCCTGAGGAAGACAGTCATGCCACTGGTAGCCAATTCCGATCTGCCCGCTTTCCAGCGCCTGGAACAGGATGGCGAGACCATCATCCCCGGCGAACTGGCGGTGCACCAGGATATCCGCGAACTGCACATCGGCCTGCTCAACATGATGCCCGATGCCGCCCTGGCGGCCACCGAGCGCCAGTTCTTCCGCCTGGTGGGGGAGAGCAACCAGATCGCCCAGTTCTACATGCATCCCTTCACCCTCGAGGCACTGCCACGGGGGGAGGCGGGGCGCGCCCACGTGGAGCGTTATTACGAGAGCTTCGAGCAGATCAAGGCAGCCGGACTGGACGCGCTCATCATCACCGGTGCCAATGTCACCCAGCCGGACCTGGCCCTGGAGCCTTTCTGGAAGCCGCTCATCGAGGTGATCGACTGGGCCTACGCCAATGTAGCCTCGACCCTCTGTTCCTGCCTGGCGACCCACGCGGTGCTGCAGTTCCGCTACGGGCAGCCGCGCCGGCGCCTGCCGGCCAAGCGCTGGGGGGTCTATTCGCACAAGGTCATGGAGCGCGAGCATCCGCTGGTGTGCGGCGTGAACACGCGCTTCGACGTGCCCCATTCCCGTTTCAACCAGATCGACCGGGCCCAGTTCGAGGCCGCCGGCCTGCATGTGCTGGTGGAAAGCAAGGCCGGTGTGCACCTCGCCGTGAGCGAGGACCAGTTCCGGCTGGTGTTCTTCCAGGGCCATCCGGAATACGACATGATCAGCCTGCTGAAGGAATACAAGCGGGAGGTGAACGCCTTTGTCCGCGGCCAGCGGCCGGACTATCCGCCCTTCCCGGAAAACTACCTGCCGCTGCAATGCCAGGCCATCCTCAACGAACACCGCGAACGGGTGGAAACGGCCCTGGCTGTCGGCACGGCGGTGCCGGAACTGCCGGAAGCCCTCATTAGCGCACTGCTCGACAACACCTGGCACGACTCCGCCGAGGCGGTGCTCAACAACTGGCTCGGCAAGGTCTACCAGGTCACCAACAGCGACCGGCGCCTGCTCTTCATGGAAGGCGTGGATCCCGCCAACCCGCTGGACTTGCCGTGATGGAGGTGTTGAGTTTGAACCGCTGAGGACACCAGGAAAAACCTTTTAGCCGCCAAGAGCGCCAAGGACGCCAAGAGCGCCAAGAAACTCAAAATTAGGGAAGTCCTGATTAATGTCCTTAACCGCCATTCCCTCGTAGGCGGGACAATAACGCATAGCGCGTTGAACGCCCGCAGGGGCGGCCCGTAGGGTGAGCGCAACGAGTCATTCTGGCATTTCAAAAACATTGGTGCCCGCCTGCACGGGCATGACGAATTAATCGGCATTTCCTAAGATTTTCTTGGCGCCTTGGCGTCCTTGGCGCTCTTGGCGATTAAAAGGTTTTTGTCCCGGCATGCCGCAAAAGATGCTCCATAAAGGCCCGCGCGGCATTGGACTGGCTGCGATCGCGGTGGTGTACCACACCCAGGGTGCGCTGCAGATGCAGACCGCCGGGCAGGGGCAGGGCGATCACCTGGCTATCGAGCAGGGTGGCGGGCAGGATGCTCCAGCCCAGGCCCACCGACACCAGCATCTTGATGGTCTCCAGGTAGTTGCTCGACAGCCCGGTCTTCAGTTGCAGGCCGAGGGGGGCGAAGGCCCGCTCGGCAATCTGCCGGGTGAAGGTGCTGGCCGCGGGCAGGATGGCGGGCCAGGCGGCCAGGTCCGCCAGGGTCAGCACGGGCCTGCCCGCCAGGGGATGGTCGACGGCGGCGGCCAGGTGCAGGGGGTCCGGCCACAGGGAAAGGGTTTCCAGTCGCGCCGAGGCCTGCGGTGGCAGGGTGACCACCGCCAGCTCCAGTTCACCCTGCTCCACGGCCCGGCAGGCGGCCTCCGAGTCCATGAAGCGCAGGTCCAGTTCCACGGCACCATGTTCCGCCGTGAAGGAACGCAGTACCGGTGGCAGGTGGTGCAGGCCGATGTGGTGGCTGGTCGCCAATGCCAGGACCCCGGCTACTTCGTCGCTCAGGCTGGCGATGGCGCGGCGGCTGTCCTCCAGTTCCCCCAGGATGTGCCGGGCGCGCGGCAGCAACAACCGGCCGGCCTCGGTGAGCAGGACGGTGCGGCCGATGCGGTCGAACAGACGGGTCTCGAGTTCCGTCTCCAGGGCGCTGACCCGTTTGCTCACCGCCGGCTGGGTGAGGAACAGCACCTCGGCGGCAAGGGAAAAGGAACCCTGTCCGGCGACCGCGACGAAGGCCTGCAGGTTGGCGATATCCATGGTGGGACCCTGGCAAAATTGATTCCAAATAGTAATGCATATTATGAAAAATATGAATTTGTGTAATTTGAATATCCGGCCTACCATCGCCCCATGATCTCTGGAGCCGTCTCGGGAAGACTTCCAGGATCACATGAGATTTAACATTATTACCTTTTATATACAAAATGTTACAATGTATTCTTCAGGAGTCACCTAATGACTGCGCGGACCCTCTACGACAAGCTCTGGGATGCTCATGTGGTGCGCACCGAGGCGGACGGCACCACGCTCCTGTATATCGACCGCCACCTGGTGCACGAGGTGACTTCGCCCCAGGCCTTCGAGGG
>DATHUT010000138.1:0-2454 GCA_035462005.1 Gammaproteobacteria bacterium
GCGTTTGACGGGTTCGCAGTACGGTGAAAGCCGCCTGTGTGGGGGCGGTGTCGACAAGGTGCGGGAGATGCACACCCTGTCCGGGCGTGGCTTGACCGGCACCACGGTGGATCACGCCCCAAAAATGAGCGGTGACGAGCGCGGGGGGTGCCTGCCCGTCACCGGGACCGAATACCACGGTCAGGAGCAGTACCAGCCGTACTGCGAAGGCACCCCGACGCCCGCCGCCACCAAGGTGGGGGTGAGCCAGACGATGCGTGGCCAGTTGGTCTCCGGCGCCATGCTCGGCCATGCCGAGCGGGTAACCGGCGATGAGCCGGGCAGCACCCAGATGGTGAGCGGTACCCCGTATGCAGGGCGTGAGCAGGTGGGCTGTGGCTGTGGCTGCAACGGGAGCAAGGCGGATACCTGCCGACCGGCCAGCCGGCGCTTCCAACCGCCCGCCGCCCAGGCAGCGGCTCCGCGTCCCATGACTCGCGAGGCGGCACCGAGCGACTTCAGTATCGTGCCACCGGCGCGTGAGGCCAGCAGCCGCATCACGGGCAATGCCTGGGGCACGGGAGGCCGGATCACCGGTCCGGTGAATCTGGCAGCCGGCCTGATTTCCGGTACCCCGGAGTTCCGTTACCGGGACGATACGCCGGTGGCAGCAGCACCTGCGCCTGCCATCGAGCCTCAGGGCGAGCGTATCACCGGCGAAGGGCGCGAGGACGGGATCCGCATCACGGGCGACGACTGGGCGCGCAGTGAACGGGTGACCGGTACCGAGGGACGCTGGGCCCAGGGCCGCAACCCGACCCTCCGCGGTGCGGGCCGTGGCATCGCCGCGGGTGCGCGGGCCAACAAGGAACTCGAGCGTATCGAGGTGCCGCAGGCCAGTATCACCGGGAGCAGTGGCAATGCCAGCAAGGGATCGCTGGTGACCTATTCCGGCGGGGCTCGGGGCTGAGGCGGGGGATGAGTCGATGAACACGCGAAACGCCTACGCCATGCGCTCGCGCAGCCCACTGTCCGGGGTGCAGCGCTCCCCCCTGGCCATGAGCGGTGCCCCCTATGGGCTGGGTACCTCGACGGCTGCGTTGCAGGCGCGCCCGGCGCCGGTGTCATCGACAGCAGTGGAGCATCTCGCCTGCCCCAGCCTGCCGGATCGGCAATGCCGACACCCGCTCACGGATCGCCAGCTGAATGCACGCCTGGCCGTGTGCGAGGAATCCGTGAAGGGGCGCTTCGAGGCCATCGTGCCGACGCTGAAGGCCATTGCCGGCTTGCCGCGCGGCGAGGATTTCGCGCCCCGGGCCCAGGCCCTGGCCAGCGAGCGGCTGGGCTTTGCCCTGCCGGAGACACTGCTGGACGACGCCTGGGTGTGCGGACCGGATATTCGTGGACTCTATGCCCATTGCGCCTTCGCGGCCCTGCGTGCAGCAGCGCGGCAATTCATCGAGGACCTGGAACGACAGGTCGAGGTGGTGCAGGACACCCGGAATTTCTTTCTGGATTGCGGTTTCCACGCCGTGGATATCAGTCCTTGCTCCGATGGGCGGCTCAAGGGCCTGTTGCGCTACATCCTGCGCCTGCCGCTGTCCTCCTTCAGCCGCCGCAAGGCCTATGCCGGTGCCTTGTTCGATGTGGAAACCGATGTGCGCACCTGGGTGGCGACGGAGCTGCGCCGCTACCGCGAGGGAGTGCCAACGACGGCGGACACGCCCACACGCTACCTGAAGGTCGCCGTGTACCACACCAGTTCTTCTGATCCGGCACACCAGGGCTGCGCCGCCCACGGCAGCAACGAACACAAGGCCGTGGATGCGGCCCTGGAGCGGCTGGTGCAATTCCGCCAGGCCATCGAGAACGCCTTCTGCTGCGGCGCCAGTACCGACATTCTGCTGATCGGAGTGGATACAGATACCGATGCCATCCGGGTGCATATCCCGGACGCCAACGGCGACCTGAGTGCCTATCGTCTGGTAGACAACGCCCTGCTGTATCGCGAGACCCTGGAACTGGATGCAGACCAGGCTCGGCTGGCGGTCTACGAGGCGATTCGCAAGACCAGTGCGCAGGGTGGCTGGGGCGGAGGTCAGGGCGAGCCGCACGAAGGCATGCGCCGCCTGGTGGCCAATCTGCTCATCAATAACCTTTCGCAGATCGAGTATGTGAACGAACTGCATGGCGGGCGCTATCCCGACATTGGTCATGCGGAGCGATATATCAGCGTGGGTGATGGCTTCGATGAGGTACAGATGCGCAATCTGGCCTATTACGCCCACCTCCATACCGTGGAGGAAGGCGCGGCAGACCTGGATGTCGGCATCAAGATTTTCAAGGGCCTGAACGTGAAGCATGGCTTGCCGGTGCCGGTGGCCATCCATTATCGCTATGACGCACGTGTGCCAGGCGCGCGCGAGCGTGCGGTGGCTCGGGCGCGGCGGGTGGAGTCGGCCATGATGGCCCGCT
>DATHUT010000139.1:0-3355 GCA_035462005.1 Gammaproteobacteria bacterium
GCCTCCAGTTCGTCAGCGCTGATCAGGGTGGCGGGATCGTCGCGCATCAGGTGCTGGATCCAGAACACCCCCAGGACGAACAGCACCAACACTGCCAGGCCGAGCAGGCGCCGGCCCTTGCGCGGAGTACGGGTGCCCTCAGGCGGCAAAACGCTGCTCCAGGTAAAGCACGATATCCGAGGACTCGTACAGCCAGCGATCCTTTTCTTGCTCGTCCCGAATGCGCAGGCAGGGCACCTTGAGCGCCCCCCCGCCTTCCAGCAGTTCCTGGCGGGCATGGGGATCGCGCAGGGCGTCGCGGGTCTCGATACGCAGGCTTTGACGTTTCATGGTACGGCGTACCTTCACGCAGAAGGGGCAGGCGGGATACTGATACAGCATCAACGTAGCGGTCTGCGTATCCACTTCCTTTTGCAGTTCCGGGCTGCGTTCTATACCACGGGGACTGAACAGCCAGTCGAAAAACAGGATCAGGCGACCCAGCAACCAACGGATAAACTTCACCAGCAACTCCTGCGGAAGAAACGAAAAGATCTCACCGGAGGCGGGATGCCCCGGCGGTTCATTCTACCAGTCCCGGTCGGGAGCGCCTACCGGGCAGGGCTTGGGGAAATCAGGGCGCGGAGGGGCGCTGGGTGACGGAGTGCACTACGCGGTCGTGTTCGAAATAGACCACGTAGCCATCATAGATCCACTGACTGATGGGAGGCTGGCCCACGGCGGCACGCGTTTCCATGGGGGTCCCGAAGCGACTTTCCACCTCGGCCATGGTCAGGCCGTTGCGTGGTTTTTCCTGGCCGACGGATTGCTGGACATGCTCGATGACCAGTACCTCGGCATGGCCCAGGGCGGGCAGCAGCAGGCAGGCGGCAAACAGTGTGGCGCGCAAGGTCGGCATGGGATTGCTCCTGAGGGTTGATTTTTTGGCACTATAGCACCGTGATCTCCATGGAAAAAGTGCCAAGTTCATGATTTTTGAACCCGTTCTCATAGGCGGCGTGCTGCTGCGCCGTTACAAACGATTCCTGGCCGACATCGTCCTCGACACGGGCGAGACCATTACCGCCCACACCCCCAACACCGGCTCCATGCTGGGCTGTGCCGTGCCGGGCAGCCGGGTCTGGCTCAGCCATTCCGCGAACCCCGGTCGCAAGTATGCCCACAGCTGGGAGCTGGTGGAGGTGGCACCTGGGGTCACGGTCGGCATCAACACCCTCTTACCCAATCGCCTGGTCCAGGAAGCCATCGAGCAAGGTCGTATCCCCGAGCTGCAAGGCTATGGCAGGTTGCGGCGCGAGGTTCGATATGGAGAGGAGGGCAGCCGTATCGACCTGTTGCTCAGCGACCATGCCCGGCACCCGGATGCTTTTGTAGAGGTCAAGAACGTCACCGCCGCAGTGGAGGATGGCATCGCCCTGTTTCCCGACGCCGTCAGTGCCCGCGGCAGCAAACATTTGCGCGAGCTGGCCAACCAGGCCGAATGCGGACAACGGGCGGTGATCCTGTTTTGTGTGCAGCGCTGTGATGTGCATGAGGTACGCCCCGCCGATGCCATCGATCCTGTCTATGGTCAAACCTTGCGCCAGGCCCTTGAGCGGGGTGTAGAGGCGTTGGCCTACCAGGTACGGGTATCACCAGAGGGCGCGGACCTGGTGCAGCGCCTGCCGGTGGTGGTGTAGCAAAATGATGAACAATACCCCATGACGCCATTGCGGCCTTGTGTTTTAATGAGCCCCCATGTTTCGCCCCATCGAACTCTTCGTCGGATTGCGTTATACCCGCGCCAAGCGGCGTAACCATTTCATCTCCTTCATTTCGCTCACCTCCATGCTCGGCATTGCCCTGGGCGTGACGGCGCTGATCACGGTACTGTCGGTGATGAACGGTTTCGAGGAGGAATTGCGCACCCGCATCCTGGGCATGGCTTCCCATGCCAGCGTCAGCGGAGTGGACGGTCGCCTGGAGGACTGGCGCCAGGCCGCCGAAGAAGTGAGCCGGCACCCCAGCGTGATCGGCACGGCACCCTTCGTGCGCGGCGAGACCATGTTGTCCCTGGACGGACGGGTCAGCGGAACGCTTGTGCAGGGTATCCTGCCCGATGCGGAACCCCGGGTCTCCGACGTAGGCGCACACATGAAGGAAGGCCACCTGGATCTGCTGCGGGCGGGTGAATACAACATCATCCTGGGTCAGGAGCTGGCCTGGAACCTCGGTGCCCGTATCGGGGACCAGGTTACGGTCATCACCCCGCAAGCCCATTTCAGTCCCGCCGGGGTACTGCCGCGGCTGCGTCGCTTCACCCTGGTGGGGATCTTCGAGGTGGGCATGTACGAATACGACCGTGGCATTGCCCTCATTCACCTGGAGGATGGCGCCAAGCTGTTCCGGCTCGACGATGCCGTGAGCGGCCTGCGCATCAAACTCGATGACCTGTTTGCCGCGCCACGTATCGCCCAGGAACTGGCCGACCGGTTGCCACCGTCGTTCCGTGTCGACAACTGGACCCGCCAGCATGCGAATTTCTTTCGCGCCGTGAAAATGGAAAAACGGGTGATGTTCATCATTCTCACGCTCATCGTCGCGGTCGCGGCCTTCAATATCGTGTCCACCCTGGTGATGGTGGTGACGGACAAACAGTCCGATATCGCCATCCTGCGCACCTTGGGTGCCACGCCCCTGTCCATCATGGGTATCTTCATGGTGCAGGGCGCACTCATCGGTGTGCTCGGTACCCTGTTGGGCGCGGCCGGTGGCTATGGCTTGGCCACCAACCTGGGAACCATCGTGCCCGCCATCGAACACGCCTTCGACATGCATTTCATGGCGCCCGACGTGTATTACATCAGCGATCTGCCTTCCAAGCTGGTGTGGGAGGATTTCTGGCGGATCACCGGCATGGCCTTCCTAATCAGCCTGCTTGCGACGCTTTATCCCGCCTGGCGCGCCTCGCGCACCCAGCCGGCGGAGGCGCTGCGTTATGAGTGACGCGACGCCAGTGCTCGAGTGCACGGGACTGACCCGGGTTTTTCACGAGGGTGGCCTGAATGTACGCGTGCTGTCCGGTGTCGATCTGCGCGTGGAACCCGGGGAGCGCATCGCCATCGTCGGCAGCTCCGGCAGCGGCAAGAGTACCCTGTTGCATTTGCTCGGAGGCCTGGATGTGCCCGACGCGGGCGAGGTGCGGGTGGCCGGGGAGGCCCTGAACCGCATGGGTGATGCGCGCCGCGGCAGGGTGCGCAACCAACACCTGGGCTTCGTGTACCAGTTCCATCACCTGTTGCCGGAATTCACGGCCCTGGAGAACGTGGCCTTGCCACTGCTCATCCGTGGCCTGCGTCCGCTCGAGGCAAAACGC
>DATHUT010000140.1:0-8970 GCA_035462005.1 Gammaproteobacteria bacterium
GGCGGCAGCAGCTGGATCACCGACAGGGCGCTTACCGACTTGCCGCTGCCCGATTCGCCGACCAGGCAGAAGGTCTCGCCGCGGTCGATCCGGAAGCTCACGTCCTCCACGGCGTGGACCGTCTCCTTGCCGGCGCGCAGCCAGGTCTTGAGGTTGTTGACTTCAAGCAGCATCAGGCATTTTTCTTCAAGTGCGGATCGAGGGCGTCGCGCAGCGACTCGCCCACCAGGTTATAGGCGAACACGGTCAAAAAGATCGCCCCGCCGGGGAAGGCCGCCATCCACCAGTTGAAGGTGGAGGACTGCACCGCCTGGTTGAGCATCTGACCCCAGGACGGGTCGTCCACCAGCCCCAGGCCCAGGAAGCTCAGCGTGGCCTCCGCCAGGATGGCCGAGGCCACGCCGAAACTGGCCGCCACCAGGATGGGCGCGGCGCCGTTGGGCAACATGTGGCGGAACAGGATGGAGCGCAGCGGCAGGCTGCAGGCCACCGCCGCTTGCACGTATTCCTGTTCGCGCAGCTTGAGGAACTCGGCGCGCACGTAGCGGGCGTAGCCCGACCAGGAGGTGATACCGATGATGATCATCATCATGTACAGGCTGCGGCCGAAGAAGGCCACGAAGGTGAGCAACAGGAACAGGGTGGGGATGGCCTCGAAGATCTCCACCAGGCGCATGCCGATCATGTCCACGATGCCGGAGAAATAGCCCATCAATCCGCCGATGATGACGCCGATGAGCAGCGCGATGCCGGTGGCGATGAAGCCGATACCGAGCGCGATGCGCGAGGCGTGGATCATGCGCGCCAGCACGTCGGAGCCGTTCTCCTCGGTGCCCAACCAGTGGTGCCGACCATCGTCCGCCAGCGGCGCCTCCAGGCCGGTATCGCCGTAGTCGCGCAGGTAATCCTTGGGCGAGTAGGGGATGGGTGCGCGCACCACCCAGTCATAGGTGCCGGCCGCTTCGGCCTCGCGGTACTGTTCATAGACCACCAGTGCCGGCGGCGTCACGAAGACATAACTCAGGACGCCGCTCACCACCAGTGTGCCTAGCACCAGCAGCAGGCGATGACGCAGGGGACGGCGCCAGAATGACGCACCGATAGCAGCGAGGAACACCGCCAGCAAGGTCAGGTCGGCCGCATTGAGGTGGACCAGCACGGGGCTCGACACCTCTCCCTGCTCGGCCAGCAGCAGCGGATGGCTGCTGGCCAGGAAGGGCGCGAACACCGCCACCGCCACCAGCACCAGGATCCAGGCCAGGCCCAGGCGCGCGCCCCAGCGGGTGAACACCTCGCGTGCCACCTGGGCGCTGTAGCTGTGGGCCCGTGCGGGGGGCTGTACGACGGTCTCAGTCATAACTCACCCGCGGATCGGCGATGGCATAGCAGAGGTCGGCGAGCAGGTAACCGGCCAGGGTCAGCAGACCGCTGATCAGGGTCACCGACAGCACCAGCTCGCGGTCGCGGGTGCGCACCGCGTCCACCGCCAGCTTGCCCATGCCGTCGATGCTGAAGATGGTCTCGACGATCACCGAACCCGCCAGCAGGCTGGGCAGCAGGGTGGCGGACACGGTGATCAGTGGCAGCAGGGAATTGCGGAACACATGGCGCCACAGCACGTCGCGCTCCGATGCGCCCTTGGCGCGCGCGGTGCGCGCATAGTCCGCCAACAGGTTCTCCAGCACCGAGGACCGGGTGAGCTTGGCGAGGAAGGCGAAGCCGCCATAGGACAGGCAGATGACCGGCAGCACCAGGTGCCAGAGCCGGTCCACCAGGAAACCGCGCACGAACTCGCCCTGGGCCAGTTGCGCCGCCAGCAGCAGGCCCAGCAGGAGTCCGAGCAGGCCGAGGGTAATGGTGCGCAGGGACTGGAAGCCGCTCCAGCCGATGCCGGCGAACAAGGCACCCACCAGCAGTGCCAGCACGATGTGCATGGGTCCGAAGCCCGCCACCCCGGTGGGTTGGTCGGCCATGGCCAGGCCCGCCGCCATCCCCAGCAGCCCCAGCACCAGGACCCGCAAGCGCGTCGTGCCGCGCAGACTCAACCACACCAGCAGCACGGCGCCGAGACCGCCGATCAGGAACAGCAGGCCGACGTCGCCGAGGCTGGCCCAGTGGGGCAGGAAGGGCATGTCCAGGGCCTCGCGGCGGCTGAGGCCAGCGGTGGGAAACCAGGGCCAGAACTGGTCCGAGGCGAAGAAGCCGATCATCAGTACGCCGGCCAACATGGTGGGCACAGACCAGAGGCCCAGCATTACCACGCTGGAGCTGACGTCAAAGCTGCTGCCACGCCGGGTGGCGGCATGCACCCCCACGGCGATGGCGATGATGTAGATGATGGGGATGGAGATGACGTTGAGCAACAGGGTGATGGGCAACCGTTCCGCCACGAGGTCCATTACCGGGCGGCCGTAGCGGAAGCTGGTACCGAGATCCGAGCCCTTGGCAAAGGAGAAGCGCCCCAGCTCGCCGCTGGCCTCATCCACCTCGAAGCCGGCGGGGGAGACATTGTTCAGCCAGCGCAGGTACTGCACCGGCGCCGGCTGGTCCAGGCCGTACATGCGATTGTAGTAGTCCTCCAGGGCCTTCTTGGCCTGGGGCTCCAGATTCATGCCCTCCACCAGCGACTGGGCACTGATGCCGCCGGGCGCGGAGGCCATGACCACGAACACCACCAGGGTGATGCCCAGCAGGGTGGGCACCATGAGCAGCAGGCGGCGCAGGATGTAGGTGGTCATGCAGGTTCAGGGCACCGTGCGGATCATGTCAGCGTGCGTATTTCTGGGCATCCAGCGGGACGTAGATTTCCACCGGCACCATGCCCAGGTTGAGGCCGAGCCGGGTCTGCTCCAGGTTGTGGATGCGCCGGTCCACGAAGGCCAGGGTCTGACGCCGCATCAGGAAGGTATAGGGTTGGTCCTCATGCAGGATGCGTTCGGTGGCGCGCCACAGGGGCATGCGTTTTTCCTCGTCCACCTCGGCGCGCGCCGCGTCCATGAGCCGGTCCAGCTCCGGGTTGCGGTAGCTGATGAAGTTGTCGCCGCCGGCCACCGTCTGGTCGGAGTTGAACATCTGGTAGATGTCCGTCTCCACGCCGCTGGTCCAGCCCAGGGTGATGGCGTCGAAGTCCTTGCGGTTGAGCAGGTCCAGCATCACCGACCATTCCGTGGGGCGCGGGTGCAGGAGGATACCTGCGCGGGCATACAGATCCTTGAGGAACAGCACAATGCGCCGCGTGTCCTCGTTGTCCTGGAAGAACACCAGGCTGAACTCGAAGGGCTTGCCATCGGCGTCCACCAGGATGCCCTCGCGGTTGCGTTCGGTGTAGCCTGCCTCGCCCAGCAGTGCGATGGCGCGTTCCATATCGAAGGGGTAGGGCGCAAGGCTCGGGTCATGCTGTTCGCTGCGCGGGTTGAAGGGGCTGACGGCCGGCTCCGCATAGCCGAGCATGATCTCTTCAATGATGCGGTCGATGTCGGTGAGATGGCTCATGGCCTGGCGCACCCGCCGGTCGGCGAAGCGAGTGGGCTTGCCGTCGCGTTCCTGGTTCCAGCCGATGTAGACATAGCCCGCCGTCGGACTCATGTATTCATAGTTACGGGTGCGCTCGCGCAGCTGTTCGTCGTCCAGCAGCTGCTGGTATTCGCGTGGCCGCGCGGCGTAGACATCGATCTCGCCATTGCGGAAGGTGGTCAGGCGCGCGCTGTCGTTCTCGATCACCTTCCACAGCACGCGGTTGAAGGAGGGATCCACCGGCCCCCAGTAGCGCGGGTTGCGTTCCAGTTCCACCAGGCCCTGGTCCGGGGTCCAGGTCTCGGGGTTGGCCAGGCGGTAGGGGCCGGAGCCCAGCAGCAGACCGCGCGACTGGTTGAAGACCTCGGGCTGTTCCAGGTAGCGGGCGTAGAAGTGCTTGGGCATGATGGCCATGCCGCCGGCCAGGGACAGACTGTTGAAATAGGGCTCGGCGAAGGTGAAGGCCACCTCGTGTTCGCCCAGGGCTTCCACCTTTTCCAGCTTTTCCATGTAGGCGCGGGCACGCGGTGCGGCGATGGCCTCGTTCATGATGAACTCGAAGCTGAACACCACGTCCTCGGCCGTCATCGGCACGCCGTCGGAGAAGGTCACATCGGGGCGCATGTGGAAGGTGATGGTCAGGCCGTCCTCGCTGATGGACCAGTCGCGGGCGATCAGCCCTTGCCATTCCAGGCTGTCGGGATCGCGGCTCAGCAGGGACTCCAGCACATAGCCCTGCACCTCGCTGGCGTAGGCATCGCTGGACACCAGCGGGGTGATGGTGCTGAGCCCGGTGCCGAAGGCACGCACCAGCCAGTCACCCTGGGCATAGCCTGCCTGCTCGGTGGCGGCCTGGGCACGACGGAAGGCCTCCGGCACCTCGCCCGCCCGCGGCGTGGTGGCGCTGCTGGCCAGCCCGCCTTCGCGCACGCGCCGCTCTAGGCCCTGCATGGTCACCCGCACCCGGCGCAGGTCCTCGGCCTGCTCCTGCATGGCGCGCTGCATCTCGCTCATGCGGTTCCATTGGCGGTCCACCTGGTACATGAGCAGAATGAGCAGCAGGGCGAGGAAGGCGAGGCCGAGGACAAGCGTCAGGTCTCTGGCGGTAAAGCGTCTTTCCATGGTGCGCGGATTCCTGGTGTACCCGGCCTGGGCGCCGGGTGAGGTTGCCGGATTAGCGCCTGACTATAAAGGGTTTTGGAGTAGGTTTCATCCGCTGCAGGGCTTGGTCTTTGTGCGGCCCCAGAGCAGATACACCTATATTAGCGAAAACTTGTTTGCCTGATGCTTGCGCCGGGTCACGGTGATCAAGGCAACCAGCCCAGACCCCAGCAACCATGCCGCGCCGGGAATCGGCACGGCCGTGGTCTCGATGGAATGGACGTCAAGATTGAAGCTGACGTACCGTTCGTAGGTGATCTCGCCAGTCTCGGCGGCGACGTCAAAATCATTGATGCGGAATGCAGCGGAATTGTAGACCCGGGTGATTTCATGCGAATGAATGGTTTCGGGGAGGCCGCTGCTTTTGATTACTTCGTTGGAAAGATAAACGGCTATATCAAGGAATTCCCGTCGAAAATGGCTGCCATCGAACGGGCCAGAGCCTCCGTCCACGGCAAGATGAATCCAATCGTTTTCGTTCGGGTTATCCTTATTGAACGGGTGCGCACTCCAGGCATCACGGATATCTGCACGACGATAATTCCCTTCCAGCACATGGGTGTGGTCATTGATGGTGATGGAGAGACCTAGCCAGTCCTGGGACGGATCGCTGGATTGGTAGATGGCCCTGCTGCTACTTTCGTCTTCCACGAAGTGCGCGAGCGGTGCTGAATTTGGTTGGTAGCGGAAATGAACAGTGAAGGCCTGACCCATCAGCGCATTTCCATCGAGCCCGAAAACGCTGGCACCTTCCCCGGAGGTTTCAGCGTGTTCGGCAATGACGCCTTTGATGGTCCCCTGTACGAGTGCCGCGTGGGAAATGGAAGTGATTGCCGTCAGGGCAGATGCGATGATTATGCTGGTTATGGATTTAATTGAGGTATTCATCACTAACGCCCTCTTTATCATTATTAATCTTGTATGAGGATTTATATCACATCAACCACGCGGGCGGCGAGTGGGTCGCCCTGTTCCGCCCCTGCCTGCTGTCAGCGGCTGGGGGTCAGTCCTTTGCAATGGCGATGGCGTCGACGGGTTCCTCGAAGGCGATGAACAGTACGCAGGGTTCCTCGCTTTGACAGATGGCCGAATGTGGCAACTGGGGCGGACCATAGGCATAGGTGCCGGGCTTGAGAATGATGGCCTCCTGGCCGTCGTACTGGACGAGCATTTCACCGGCGACCAGCACCATGCGCTCGGCCGAGGTATGGCGATGATGGGGAACCGTGAAGTCCGGTGGCACCTTGAAGAAGATGTCCGTGTTGCGCTTTTCCGGATCACCATGGAGCACGGCAATCTCGCAGCCCGTGGGGATAAAGTCGGGACAGGGTCCCCACTCGAGATCGGCATCGCTGGCGGTCCACGCCAGTGCCGCGGCAGGTTCGGCGTTTGGCGATGAGCAGACCAGCCACAGCAGGGCGAGCAGCAATGTCCGGGTCAAACGGCCGGTGAGGGTTATGGGTGGCATGGGGTTCTCCTCCAAATTATTTATGGGTATTCAAGGATGATCTTGCGTCACTTGCAGAAGTATAGTGATTCTTCGCCTGCTTGCAGGACAGGCGTCATCCTGCGCTTCCGGTCAAATCCCCGCCTGTTGCCAGCTGCTGAAGGCGCTCAGCCAGAAGTCGATGTCGGGATAGTGCCGATCGCGGGCCCGCAGGTGTTCAGCCAGCTCGATCATAAGGCCGCGAAACTCGCGGATGTCCATGTCCCATCTCGCCGGGTCGATGCCGGGATTGTCGGCGAGGGCCTCGTTGGCGATGGAGCAGGCGCCACCCCACATGCGCTGGCTGTTCAGGCCGGCATAGAAGATCATTTCATCCTCGCGCCGGCTGGCCAGGTCGCGCAGCCAGGCGGCATGGTCTCCCTCGTGGGTTTCCAGGATCTCGCTCAGGCGTGCCAGGGTGTAATCGAGGTTCATGGGTACCTGTGTGGCTGGAATCAGTTCCTGAATATTAGGACAAGCTTATAAATATGAGAGACCGACGCGCTCGCCCGGGAAAATATTGATCTCCGTCAACTGCAAGTAAAAAATCGGCCACACTTGACCTGATGCAGGTACCAGGGTCTTGTAATCCGCTAGATTCTAGACTGTGTTATATGCCACACTCCAATGCGGCATTTCCCATGCAAGTTAAAATGCCGTCACCGGTCTCGAGCAGCGTGGGTTCGGGTCGGCAGCGCACTGAATCACCCGAACCGACGGAGCCATCCAGCCATGAGCCAGGACAAGACGCAGGACCCCACCCACGAACAGAATGACATCCAGGACGGCGCCATTGACCCCAGTCGCCGCAAATTCCTCAATACCGCCGCCCTGGTCGGCCTGACCGGTGCCGGCCTGTCCGTCGGCCTGTCTGCCTGCAAGCAGGAGACTTCCGCGCCTTCCGCTCCGGCCGTGCCCGCCAGCGGTACCCTGGCCAAGGCAGATCCGATCCATCCCAAGCCGGGCCAACTGGATGAATACTACGGGTTTTGGAGCGGTGGCCATACCGGCGATTTCCGTGTGCTGGGCATGCCCTCCGGCCGGGAGATCCATCGCGTACCCTGTTTCGTACCCGATGCCCTGGTGGGCTGGGGTGTCACCAATGAATCCAAGGCAATCATGGGGACGAAGGAGGATGGCAGCCTGCAATTCACCGTGGGCGATACTCACCATACCCATGCCTCCTACAAGGATGGCAATTACGACGGCCGCTACGCCTGGATCAATGACAAGCTCAACTCACGCGTGGCGCGCATCCGCCTGGATACCTTCGTCTGCGACAAGATCACCAAGTTGCCGAATGTGCAGGGCTTTCATGGCATCTTCCCAGACAAACGCGATCCGGTGGATTCGGCCATCAATTACACCACCCGGGTGTTCTGCGGCAGTGAATTCCACATCCCGTTGCCCAATGACGGCCGGGATATCGATTCACCGGAGCAGTATCGTGCCATGTTCAGCTGCCTCGACGCCGAGAGCATGGAGGTGCGCTGGCAGGTGCTGATCGACGGCAACTGTGATCTGTGCGCCACGTCCTTCGACGGCAAGCTGGCGGCCTGTAACCAGTACAACACCGAAAACGGCGTGCATTACGAGGACATGATGTCCGTAGAGCGTGATGCCTGTATCTTTTTCAACATTGCCCGCATCGAGCAGGCCGTGAAGGACGGTAATTACAGCACCTTCGGTGATTCTTCGGTGCCGGTGGTCGATGGCACACGGGCTTCGAATACGGACCCGAAGACCGCCTTGACCGCCACTGTGTCCGTGCCCAAGAATCCCCACGGCGTCAATGCCAGCCCCGATGGCAAGTATTTCATCTGCTCCGGCAAGCTGTCACCTACCGGCACCGTGATCGAACTGCAGAAGGTCCTCGACTGGTTTGACGGCAATCTGGACGATATCGACAAGGCCATCGTCGCCGAGGTCGAAATCGGTCTGGGTCCGCTGCACACCGCCTTTGATGGCCGCGGCAATACCTATACCACCCTATTCCTCGACAGCCAGGTGGTGAAGTGGAACGTGGAAGACGCCATTCGTTTCCATAATGGCGATAATACGGTGCAGTATGTGCGTGACCGTATCGATGTCCATTACCAGCCCGGCCACATCAACGCCTCCCAGTCGGAGACCATGTTCGCCGACGGCAAGTGGCTGGCCGTGGGCTGCAAGTTCTCCAAGGACCGCTTCCTGCCGGTCGGGCCGTTGCACGCCGAGAACGAACAGATCATCGATATTTCCGGTGACAAGATGGTGCTCGTCGCCGAGCACCCGGTGCGTCCGGAACCCCATGACTTCATCATCCTCAAGCGTGATCTGCTGAATCCGAAGAAGATCTACGCCCTCGACGACTTCCCACTGGCGATTCACGATCCCAAGGATGTGGGTGTGACGCGCGATGGCAACAAGGTGACCGTCAGGCTGGTGTCCATCGCGCCGGCCATCGAGCCGCGCGAGTTCCGGGTGAAGCAGGGTGACGAGGTGACCATCATTCTCACCAACCATGACCGGATCGAGGATCTGACCCATGGCTTCGGGCTTCCGGAATACAACATCAACTTCATCGTCAACCCGCAGGAGACCGCATCGGTCACCTTCGTTGCCGACAAGCCGGGTGTTTTCTGGGGTTACTGCACCCACTTCTGTCATGCCCTCCATCTGGAGATGCGCAGCCGCATGATCGTGGAGGCCTGACCCGGGCCTCGGATGGCCCCACGGACCGGAACCGGTTCGGGTCCGTGGGGATTCATCCTTCTTTAACCGTACCTTGAGTCAGGTTTTCTGCCATCTTTGATGTAGGAGCGGGGGGT
>DATHUT010000141.1:0-1958 GCA_035462005.1 Gammaproteobacteria bacterium
GATGAAAGGATTGGTTGTTCATGGATTGCCTCGTCTTGTTGTCTTTGGGTGCGGCAACCGCGGATATGAAGCTGGCACAGCCCCATGCCTGTCGGCGGGTGTCGGCCGCATGGACGCGGCCGTCAAGCCTACAGGGATGTATTCACGGCGTCCCGCGGGTGGGCATGGGCCTGTGCCGGCCCCTTGGGCATGGCGTCGATTCAAAGACAACAACGAGGACTTCATGAGCAACCAATCCTTCCATCCTCCCGTCCGTACCCGGATGGGCCCCGGTCCTTCCGATGTGAACCCGCGCATCCTGCAGGCCATGGCACGGCCCACCATCGGTCACCTCGATCCCGTGTTCGTGACCATGATGGAGGAGATGAAGGAACTATTGCGCTATGCCTTCCAGACCGCCAATACCCTGACTATGCCCGTCTCCGCGCCCGGCTCCGCCGGCATGGAGATGTGCTTCGTCAACCTGCTGGAGCCGGGCGACAAGGCCATCGTCTGTCAGAATGGCGTGTTCGGCGGGCGTATGAAGGAAAACGTCGAGCGCTGCGGCGCCACCGCGGTGATGGTGGAGGACGCCTGGGGCAGCGCCGTGGATCCGCACAAGGTGGAGGAGGCGCTCAAGGCCCATCCCGATGCCAAGGTGCTGGCCTTCGTGCATGCGGAGACCTCCACCGGCGCCCAGTCCGATGCGCGGACCCTGGCGCGGCTGGCCCATGAGCACGATTGCCTGGTGATCGCCGATACCGTGACCTCCCTGGGCGGCAGCGAACTGCGCGTGGATGACTGGGAGCTGGATGCGGTCTATTCCGGTTCCCAGAAATGCCTGTCCTGCACGCCGGGCTTGTCGCCCGTGACCTTCAGCGAGCGTGCCCTGGATATCATCAAGAACCGCAAGCACAAGGTGCAGAGCTGGTTCCTGGACCTCAACCTGGTGCTGGGCTACTGGGGCGGCGAAGGCAAGCGCAGCTATCACCACACTGCGCCCATCAATGCCCTGTATGGCCTGCACGAGGCGCTGGTGATCCTGCACGAAGAGGGGATCGAGCAATCCTGGGCGCGGCATGCGAAGAACCACCAGGCACTGCGGGCCGGCATCGAGGCCATGGGGCTTTCCTTCATCGTGAAGGAAAGCGAACGCCTGCCGCAGCTCAACACGGTCACCATTCCCGAAGGTGTGGACGATGCCCGGGTGCGCGCTCGCCTGCTGGAAGAATACAGCCTGGAGATCGGTGCCGGTCTCGGTGCCCTGGCGGGCAAGGTGTGGCGCATCGGCCTGATGGGCTTCGCCAGCAGCCGCAAGAACGTGCTGTTCTGCCTGGGCGCGCTGGATGCGGTACTGGGTGACCTGGGCGCCCCCATCCAGCGCGGCGTCGCCGTGGAGGCCGCCAACCGCATCTATGCTGTGTAGGGGGTAAAGGGCATTCTCACCGCAGCCATGCGGCTAGGGAGGCAACAGCTGCAGTTGCCCCGGCGCGGGATAGCGGTGTGGTGGCACGGTCAGGTTCTCTTGTTCGGGATGCCCCGAATCGCTGAAGATGCGGCCCGCGCGATCGTAGCGTCCCCCCTCGCAGGCCTCGTCGAAACCGGCCGGCCAGCGGGCCGTGGCGACGGCTTCCCGTACCTGGCAACCGCGAAGGTTTTCACGGGGGATGAACACGAAGAACTCCGGTTCCAGGCTGCGCCAGGAAGTGCGCGCGGCGCCGGGCTGGCGGCTGTGTTCCGAGTCGGGGTCGCGCAAGCGCGGTCCAGCTGCCTCCAGTTCCCGCAGATCTTCTGTGCTGCGCCGCTGTATCCAAACCGGACCGGATGGCCCGACCAGGCGCAGGATTTCCCCTTCCGCCAGGCGGCTCAGGTCATGGGTTAGGTCCCAGGGCGAGGGACGCGCGCCGGGGCTGGAAGCCGGTGGTAGCACACTGGCGATGAAAGGAATGGCAAGCAGCAGCAGGCCGATGCCCACCAGC
>DATHUT010000142.1:0-3479 GCA_035462005.1 Gammaproteobacteria bacterium
GATGCGCCAGTTCGGCGCCACGCCTAAGGCCTGCACCCCCTACGACCTGACCGGGGTCCCGCTGCGCCAGCAAGGGCGGCATACCTATCGCTGCGCCTGCCCGGACCGGCTCCATGCCCTGAGCACCACCCGTCACCGGCGCGTGCTACAGGGCACCCGGTACCTGTGCCGTAACTGCAAGGCTGCCTTGACCCCGGGAATTTTTGCAGTGGATCCCTCATGAAAATACTGACCAGCCTGCTGGTACTGATCGCGCTCGCCCTGGCGGTGCGGTTCTGGGCATGGCCCCCGCAAGCGCCTGAGCCACGCGCCGTGGAAGGCCTGCCCTGGCAGGTCGAGGTGCTGGAGGATGGCAGCAGCCGGGTATTCGATCTCACCCTGGGACGTGACACCCTGGGTGATGTCCTGACTCGCCTGGGGCCCGATATGGAACTGGCCATCATCGTCGCCGGCGACGGACCCGAATCCCTGGAGATGTACTACAGTCGCTATACCGCCGGGGTGCTGACCGGCAAGCTGGTGCTCGGCGGCGAGTTGGACGCTGCCATCCTGGCGGGTATGCGGGAACGTTCCGGACTACCCCGCTACCTGGACAGTGGCGCGCGCAAGTATCATCTTCAGCGCGAAGACCTGGCGCAAGCCCATGCCGCGCCCTTGCAAAGCATCACCTTCATCCCCGATGCCCGTCTGGATGAGGACATCGCCATCCGGCGTTTCGGGCCGCCCGCGGAAATCGTTCGCCAGGGCGAAACGACGACCCACCTGCTCTATCCTCACCTGGGCCTGGACCTGATGCTCAACGAGGGCTATCGCGACGTGCTGCAATACGTTGCGCCGGCCGACTTCGACCGCCTGCGCAAGCCTTTGCTGGAATAATCCCCGCAAAAAAGCGATACGCAGACATCCGCCGATGTTTTTGGGATAATGGGCTAGGTTTTATTCAAGCGTGAACTCTTCGCCCAGGAAGTCCTGGCCGACCGGGTTCTTACCCAGGCCCATACCAACACAGGTTCCCGGACACGGGCAGTAGAGGTTGTAACGTGCGGGAATTTGTTCCTGGCCAACGCTGGATCAGCGGGGCCGAATTGCAGATGGGCCTGGGTACGGTGCTGGGCAGTGACCGGCGCACCGTCACCATTCTGTTCCTGGCCACCGGCGAGACCCGCACCTATGCCAAGGAGGGTGCGCCCCTGGCGCGCGCGGAGTTCTTCCCGGGAGATTGCGTGCCCAGCCACGAGGGCTGGCAACTGCGCATCACCTCGGTACGGGAGGACAACGGGCTGCTGATCTACAGCGGCCATGACGAACAAGGCCGGCCCACCGAGCTGCCGGAAGGCGAACTCAGTAACTTTATCCAGCTGAGCCGCCCCGGCGAGCGCCTGTTCAACGGTCAGATCGACAGCGATGCCTGGTTCATCCTGCGCGACCAGGCCCAGGAAGCGCGGCAACGTCTCAGCCACTCCGATCTGCGCGGCCTCTGCGGAGGGCGCACCAGCCTGCTTCCCCACCAGCTCTACATCGCCCACGAGGTGGCAAATCGCTATGCGCCACGGGTGCTGCTGGCCGACGAGGTGGGCCTGGGCAAGACCATCGAGGCCGGCATGATCCTGCACCAGCAGCTCATCACCGAGCGCGCCCACCGCGTGCTGATCCTGGTTCCGGAAAGCCTCCTGCACCAGTGGCTGGTGGAGATGCTGCGCCGCTTCAACCTGTTCTTCCGCATCTTCGATGAGGAACGCTGCCGCGCCATCGAGACAGAGGATCCCGGCTGTAATCCCTTCCACGCCGAACAACTGGTGCTCTGCAACCTGGATTTCCTGGCACGCGACCCCGCGCGCCTCGCGCAGGCAGCGGCGGGCGACTGGGACCTGTTGGTGGTGGACGAGGCCCATCACCTGCACTGGTCACCGACGCAAAGCAGTCCGGAATACGACTGCGTGGCGTGCCTGGCCGCCGCCACCCGGGGCGTGCTGCTGCTCACCGCCACACCCGAGCAGCTCGGCAAGGAAAGCCATTTCGCCCGCCTGCGCCTGCTGGATCCCGATCGCTTTTCCGACTTCGAGCGCTTCCTGGTTGAAGAGCAAGGCTACGAACCCATCGCCCAGGCCGTGGAAGAACTGCTGGGCAGTGAACGGCCGGGTGCGACCAGTCTGGCGACCCTGCGCGCCACTCTGGCTGAAGGCGACAACCAGCTTCTGCTCGATCAACTGCTGGACGCCAGCACATGCCCGGCGGAACGGGAGCAGGCCCGCGAAGGCCTGGTGGAACACCTGCTCGACCGCCACGGCACCGGCCGCATCCTGTTCCGCAACACTCGTGCGGCTATCCAGGGCTTTCCCGAACGGCAGCTGCATGCGTGGCCCCTGCCCTTGCCATCGGTCTACCGCGGTGACGATCCGCTACTGCCACTGACAACCCTGCTGCACCCCGAGCGCCGTTACCAGGAGCAGCTGGGCCAGCCTCACTGGACCCGCATCGATCCCCGCATGGACTGGTTATGCGCCCAAGCCGAGCGCTTGCGGGGTCACAAGGTCCTGGTGATTACCGCCACGGCCGTAACGGCCCTGGAGATCGCCACCGCCCTGCGCGAACGCAGCGGCATCCAGGCCGCCGTATTCCATGAAGGCATGAGCATCGTCGAACGGGATCGGGCGGCGGCCGGGTTCGCCGATACCGAACAGGGCTGTCCCCTGCTGGTCTGCTCCGAGATCGGCAGCGAGGGACGCAATTTCCAGTTTGCTCAGCACCTGGTCCTGTTCGACCTGCCCCTGCATCCGGATCTGCTGGAACAGCGCATCGGTCGCCTCGACCGCATCGGCCAGGGCGGCAACATTCATCTCCATGTACCCTATCTGCAGGACAGTGCCCAGGCGCTGCTGCTGCGCTGGTATCACGAAGGGCTGGATACCTTTCTTCATACCTGTCCGACCGGCGCGGCGATCTACGCGACCCTGGAACCGGCGCTGCATGCGGCCCTGCGCCATCCTGACCAGGATATCGATACGCTCATCGAAACCACACGCCACCAGCGCATTGTCCTCGGCGAAGCCATGCAGCGGGGTCGCGACCGCCTGCTGGAATACCAGTCCTGCCGGCCACGGGTCGCCCAGGCGCTACAGGCCCGCGCCGAGCGGGCGGATACACACTCCAGCCTCGCATTCTTTATGGATGCCGTCTTCGATGCCTTCGGGGTACATGTCGAGGCACACAGCCAGGAGCGCCTCATCCTCCGCCCCGGCGATCAGATGACCGGAAATTTTCCCGGCCTTCCTGAAGATGGCCTGACCATCACCTATTCCCGTGCTGCTGCCCTCGCCAACGAGGATGTGCAGTTCCTCACCTGGGACCACCCCATGGTCAACGCTGCCCTGGATCTGGTGCTGAGCCAGGAATTCGGCAACTGCGCCCTCAGCGCCCTGCGTTACCCACGAGTAAAACCCGGTACTCTGCTGGTGGAATGTCGCTATCTGCTGGAATCC
>DATHUT010000143.1:0-6019 GCA_035462005.1 Gammaproteobacteria bacterium
GCTCGACGCCGACATCATCCCCGAGGTGGTGCGCAAGGCCTTCAAGCTGGCGCAGACGGAAAAGACCGGCGCCACCTTCATCGAATTCCCGGAAAACATCGCCAAGCAGGAGGTCGACCTCAAGCCCCTGCCGGTGAAGCATATGGTGACCCCGGAGCCGGCACAGGAACGGGTCGAGACGGCCGCCCGGCTGATCTCCGCCGCCCGTCATCCCATGATCCTGGCCGGCAACGGCGTCATCCGCGCCGGCGCCTGCCAGCAGCTGGCGGAATTCGCCGAGGCCCTCAACATCCCCGTCACCAACACCTTCATGGCCAAGGGAGTGGTGCCCTTCCGCCACCCTACCGCCCTGGGCAGCGCCGGCCTGCAGGCCAACGACTACGTGAGCGTGGGCTTCAACCAGGCCGATGTCATCCTCTGCGTGGGCTACGACCTGGTGGAATACCACCCCCACCTCTGGCACCCCACCGCCGACCGAATCCTCATCCACATCGACAGCAGCTCGGCGGAGGTGGATGCCCACTACCCCGTCGCCGCCGGCGTGGTGGGCGACATCAAGCACAGCCTGGCACGCATCGCCGCCCTGGCCTCGCCCCACCAGGGAGAACCCATGCGCGCCCTGCGCGAGGCCCTGATCGAGGAGATGCGCCAGCATCGCCACGACACCGAGGTGCCAATGAAGCCCCAGAAGATCATCTGGGACCTGCGCACCGTGCTCGACCTGCAGGACATCGTGGTCTGCGACGTGGGTGCCCACAAAATGTGGATGGCCCGCATGTTCCGCTGCGAGCACCCCAATACCTGCCTGATTTCAAACGGTTTTGCCAGTATGGGTATCGCCGTTCCGGGTGCCATCGCCGCCAAGCTGGTGCACCCGGAGCGGGCCGTGGTGGCGGTCACCGGCGACGCCGGGTTTATGATGAACTCCCAGGAAATCGAGACCGCCATGCGCCTCGGGGTGCCCATCGTCATATTGATCTGGAACGATGGCGGCTACGGGCTGATCGAGTGGAAGCAGCTGAATACCTTCAAGCGCAGCTCCAACGTCCACTTCGGCAACCCGGATTTCGTACAATATGCCCAGTCCTTCGGGGCCGCGGGCTACCGGGTCACCCCGCAGGACGATCTGCAGGCTATACTGCGCCGTGCATTGGCCGATAAGCGGGTAAGCGTGATCGACTGCCCGGTGGATTATCGCGAAAACCTGAAACTCACCGAGACTCTCGGCAAGCTGGTATGTCAGTTATGAGCAGTGTCCAACCCATCGTGGAACTAGAGGAGCCGCTGGTCAGCACGGGCCAGCGCATCAAGCTGCTGAGCTACAATGTGCAGGCGGGTATCTGCACCACCCGCTACCACCAGTATGTCACCTCGAGCTGGAAGCACGTGCTGCACCACCCGCAGCGTTTCCATAACCTTGACCGCATTGCCCAACTGGCGCGCGGCTACGACCTGGTGGGTCTGCAGGAAGTGGATGCCGGCAGCCGGCGCAGTGGCTTCGTGAACCTGACCCAGTACCTGGCGGAAAAGGCCGAATTTCCCTTCTGGGACGACCGCACCAACCGCCGCCTGGGTCGTTTCGCCAGTCACAGCATGGGCATGCTGAGCCGCTACCTGCCGATCGAGATCACCGAACACAAGCTGCCCGGGCGCGTGCCGGGGCGCGGCGTGCTGTGCGTGCGCTACGGCCGCAAGGACGCCTCGCTGATGGTGATGATCGTGCACCTGGCGCTAAGCCGGCGCGCGCGCATGGAACAGCTCGCCTTCCTCAGCGAGCTGGTCAACGAACACCGCAACGTGGTGCTCATGGGCGACATGAATTGCCCCTCCGAGAGTCCCGAGATCAACCAGTTCATCAACCGCACACTGATGTGCGAGCCGGCCCATGGCCTGCTCACCTTCCCCAGCTGGCGGCCGGAACGCAACATCGACCACATCCTGGTCAGCCCCACCCTGAAGGTGGAACAGGTCAAGGTGCTCGACTACCCGGTCTCCGACCACCTGCCCATCGCCATGGAAATCACCCTGCCCGATTCGGTACGGTTGTCGGAATAGCACCCATGTCGGGCTTCCGCCCGACAAAGCCCGACAAACTTCAAGTCTTTCCCATCCCGACCGCTACCTGCTGTGCACAGGCATGATGCCCGCACCCGGTATCCAAGAGGATCTCATGGTAGCAACGGACGACAACCCGCAGGACGCCCGCCTGTGGCAGGGAAAATACTACGACAGCCTGGAAGCCTTTGAAAAAAAGGAAAAACAGTGGGCTGAAGTGGAAGACCTGCTGCGCCGCACCCTGTCGCGCCTGACCCTGGCCGCCGAGGGCTCGGATGACACCCTCGACCGCCAGCTCAAGGAGCTGCGCGACGCCATCCGTGACCGTGAGGACAGCCGCGGCCTCGGCCAGCGGATCGAGGCCATGACCCGCACCCTGGTGAAACTGGACGAGGCGCGCAACCGCCAGGCCCGCGCCTCCCCCGCGCCCCATCCCCTGCTGCAGCTGCTCGAACGCCTGCCCCTTCCCAAGGGCACCGGCCGCCGCGTCAAGCAGTTGCGCAAGGAACTCGAGTGCCTGATGGACGAGGCCACGCCCGACACCCTGCTCCAGGAGTTCGTCGAACTGTTCCGTGAAGCCCTCGACCTGGCCCGGGAAGAGGCGCCGGCCACCGCAATACCCGGCAGCGCCCCGGCCCGGGAAGGCCTGTTGCAACGCTTGTTCGGCAAGGGCGAACATGCAGCGGATACCCGCCCTGCCGTGGAACTCGAACGCCTGGGCGAGGAATTGCCCCGCAAGCTGCCCAAGGCCGAAGCCGTCCCCGCTCCCGCTGCACCAGCCTCTGCCACACCGGAAACCCGCACTCCGGAACCCGCGGGTCTGCGCACCGAAGAGGCCCTGCTGCAACTGCTGGAACAGCTCGAACTGCCGGCGGAATACAACGCGCGCGTGGAGGTCCTGCAGGATCGCCTGGAACAGGGAGTGCCGGAACGGGACTGGCCCGCATTGCTCGGCGAGATCGCCGGGCTGGTGCGCGAGATCCGTCAGCGCATCCAGACCGAAAAGAAGGAACTGGAAACCTTCCTGCGCCAGCTCACCGAGCGCCTGCAGGAAGTGGATGCCCAGCTGCAGGGCAGTGAGTCCCTGCGCGAGGCGCGGTTGCAGAGCAGTCGCGAGCTGGACGCCGCCGTCAAACAGGAAGTGCGCGGCATAGAATCACGGGTACAGGCCGCCGAGGACCTGGACCAGCTCAAGAATGAACTGCAGTCCCACCTGGACAACATCGTCCAGCAACTGGGTCAGCACCAGCGCGAAGAGGAGCAGAGCCACCAGCAGGCCCGCGAGGAAATGAACCGGCTGCAGGGTCGCCTGCAGACCATGGAAGAAGAGGCCGAGCGCCTGCGCAACCGTGCCCGCGAGGAACACCGTCAGGCCATGACCGACAGCCTTACCGGCATTCCCAACCGTCTGGCCTTCGATGAACGCATGACCGGGGAGTTTGCGCGCTGGAAACGCTTCCATACCCCGCTGGCACTGTTGGTATGGGACGTGGACCGCTTCAAGGACCTCAACGACCAGTATGGACACAAGGCCGGCGACAAGGTACTGAAGGCCGTGGCCCAGACGCTACGGGACCACATCCGCGAAACCGACTTCATCGCCCGCTATGGCGGCGAGGAGTTCGTACTCATCATGAGCGGTGCCGAGCTTGACGTCCTGGAGGAAGTGGCCAACAAACTGCGTAGCGCGGTGGCCGGTTGCGGCTTCCATTTTCGCGGCAATGCGGTACAGGTCACCATCTCCTGTGGCATCGCGTCGTTTGCCGGGGAAGACACTCCCGAAACCGTGTTCGAACGTGCCGACCGCGCCCTCTACCGCGCCAAGGACCTGGGGCGCGACCGCTGCGAGCTGGCACAAGCCTGAGCCTGGATCCCGGTGCATTGCGGTTTCGCAATGCCACTTACCCCACCCTTCCCTAGTCTTGTCCCTGGTCGGCACTGGACCGACAGAAAATTCACGACCTCCACCTGAATCTTGCATACAGGAAACCTGGATCATGTTGAGTTACTGGATCGGGACACTGGTGGGTGTTGCATTGCTGGCGGCGGCAATCCCCGTCGCTGCACATGTCCGTCACCCTGAGCAGAAGCCTTTCGCGGCCTACTTGATATTCATCACCATTTTCGTCGTAGTCACCATGGTGCTATTCAATGTGCTCGGCTGGCTCGCTGGACTATTAGGCTTGGCTTCTACGCTGAAGGAAGTCGGCGCGATACTCCTGCTCGCCATCCTGGCCTCACTGCCCGCCTTTGCGCTCGCCATCTGGCAGGTGCGCAAACCGCCAATGCGGCGAGGCCCGCCGGATTGAACGGTCGCGATCGCGAATCGGGCATGAGCCTTCGTTCATTGACAATTTTCAATGCCGCAAGGCCTCGCGCATGGAATTCTAATAAACCTCTGATTAATCGACTTTCCGTCATCCCGGCGCATGCCGGGATCCAAGGAATTCAACCACATGGATTCCGGCATGCGCCGGAATGACGGGTTGATCAGAATTGCTCCAAATATAAACAGCCATCATCCACTGGAGAAATGCCATGCGCGACTATGGAAACATGCCCGTTCTGGAATGGCGCGACACCAATTCCTCGCAAAAGGCCAAGGCACAGATACTCCACCAGGAACCGGTCATTCTGCAGATGCCGGACGATTTTGACGCAGCCATCGATGGTAACCAGTTTGGTTGCGCGCTACATGAGGAAAGCGGGATCCTTTATGACTGTGATGGCGGCGGGGTCCTCAATCGCCTGGCAACAAAGAACGCGCTTCCCGATCTTCTCATCCTGGCCGAGGCCTGCGAGCAATCGAGCTCACAGGTCGACATTGACAAGGAAAACAAGCGGCTGATCGTCCATGATTGAGCGCACCGGAAACTCTACGACAAGCACCCCTGGCTCGATGCGATAGCAGGCCATACGCGGCAACATGCCGCTGGGGAGGTAATCATGAACAGGGAAGCGGTTATCAGATTGAACTGGAAGGACGACGAAACCATAGCGGCCATACCCGAACTCCTGATGCACGCGCAACAGATCGAGATCACACTGCCCGCCGACTATAACCACGCGCTATTTCGTGCGCTGCATCCCGATGCGTCGGCCTCGGAACCGGAAGAGCTCGATACTCATGCAGGCCCGGAACTGCTGGCGGACATGGCCAGCGTTCGTGGCCTGGAAAAACTCTCGGGGCTCGCCGAGCCACTGGCCGCAGCGCACGCCTCGCTGCATGTCCTGAGTCCGCCGACGCTGGTGATCGAGCTGCCCTCCACCGATCAGGCATAAGGATACGCAATGATTGCGCTCATTTCCGGCCTCGTGATTTTCTTCGCCGTGCACTCCATCTCCATCGTTAATCACGACTGGCGCAACCGCATGGCCGACCGGCTTGGCGAGAATCCATGGAAAGCCCTTTATTCCCTGATCGCCCTGCTCGGATTCCTGCTCATCGTATGGGGCTATGCGCTCTCCCGACAGGAACCCGTCACGCTGTATTCCCCTCCAGCGCAGCTGCGGCAGATCGCGCTGTTGCTGTTGCTGCCTGTCTTTCCCCTGCTGGTGTCCACCTACCTCCCGGGACGCATCCAGGCCGCGACCAGGCACCCCATGCTGGTGGCAACCATGCTTTGGGCACTTGCGCATCTGCTGGTCAACGGGACGTTGGCCGATGTACTACTGTTCGGCGCCTTCCTGGTGTGGTCCATAATCGATCTGGCATCACTGCAATACCGGTCCGGGCCACCGGTTCCACGCGCACCAACATCCGCCGCGAACGACGTCATCGCCGTCATCCTCGGGCTCGCGCTCTATGTGGCATTTGCGATCTGGCTGCATGCCTGGCTCTTCAAAACTCCGGTGATCGAGTTGTAGCCACTGTTATCCTGCTTCATGGCTGCGACCGGGAACCAGAGCATCCATTGCCTTGATCGCATCAGATCGAGGCCGCCAGCGCCGACTCGATATCCGG
>DATHUT010000144.1:0-3229 GCA_035462005.1 Gammaproteobacteria bacterium
ATTCATGAACTTAGCCTGCTCAGTTGGGAATCCCCCAACCTGGAGATCGAGGTGCATTGTTCCAAGGGCACCTACGTGCGCACCCTGGCCGAGGATATCGGCGAGGTCCTGGGCTGTGGCGCCCATGTCACGGCCTTGCGCCGTACCGGGGTCGGGCCCTACGGCGGCGATGACCTGGTCACCCTGGAGCAGCTGGAGGCCCTGGCCGGGGAGGGCTATGCCCGCCTGGATGCCCTGCTGCGGCCTATGGAATCGGCCCTGGCCCAGTGGCCCGGTGTCCGGTTGACCGGGGATGCCGCCTTCTACCTGCGCCAGGGCCAGCCGGTGCTGGTACCCAAGGCGCCCACCAGCGGCTGGGTGCGGCTCTACGAGGGGGAGAGTACCTTCCTCGGCATGGGCGAGATCCTGGATGACGGTCGGGTGGCGCCCCGGCGGCTGATGAAGACGGCCTGAAACCCGCCCGGAAACCGCCACTTGTGCTTGTGACCGGGGGGGCAGGCAGTTAGAATATGCGCCTTGCATTTACCTAGAGTTGATGATTTCGGGAGTTATTCGAGATGTTGAGTACGGAACAGAAAAACCAGATCGTGAAGGACTACCAGCAAGCCGCTGGTGATACCGGTTCCCCGGAAGTGCAGGTGGCCCTGCTGTCGGCGAACATCGCCAGCCTGACCGACCACTTCTCCACCCACAAGCATGACCATCATTCCCGCCAGGGTCTGCTGCGCATGGTGAGCAGCCGGCGCAAGCTGCTTGACTATCTGAAGAAGAAAGACGCCAGCCGCTATCAGGAACTGATCAGCCGGCTCGGTCTGCGTCGCTAGGCAACGATAAGGCGCAGGTCACTTTCTTTCATCAATAGCTCAAGGAATCGCCCGTGAATCCCATCAAGAAAAGCTTCCAGTACGGTCAGCACACCGTCACCATCGAAACGGGAGAGATCGCCCGCCAGTCCAGTGGCGCCGTGATCGTCAGCATGGGAGACACGCAGGTCCTGGTGACCACCGTCGGCATGAAGAAGGCCCGCGAAGGCCTCGACTTCTTCCCGATGACCGTGGACTACCAGGAACGTACCTACGCGGCAGGCAAGATCCCCGGCGGCTTCTTCCGCCGCGAAGGCCGTCCGAGCGAAAACGAGACCCTGGTATCGCGCCTCATCGATCGTCCCATCCGCCCGCTGTTCCCCAAGGGCTTCACCAACGAAGTCCAGATCGTCGCCACCGTCATCTCTCTCGATCCCGAAATCGATCCGGATATCGCGTCGCTGATCGGGGCCTCCGCGGCCACCTCCATTTCCGGTCTGCCCTTCAGCGGCCCCATCGGCGCCGCCCGTGTCGGCTACATCAATGGCGAATACGTGCTCAACCCGAGCATGAGCCAGCTGGCCGAATCCCAGCTGGACCTGGTCGTGGCCGGTACCGCGGATGCCGTACTGATGGTGGAATCGGAAGCCAAGGAACTGTCGGAAGAAGTGATGCTGGGCTCGGTGATGTTCGGCCATGAGCAGATGCAGGTGGTGATCCAGGCCATCAATGAGTTGAAGGCCGAGGTGAACGCGCCGGCCCTGGAGTGGGCACCCGCCGCCGCCAATGAAGCGCTGAAGAGCGCCGTGGCCGCCGCCGGCGAAGCCGCGATTACCGAGGCCTACCAGATCGCCGACAAGCAGGAGCGTTACACGCGCCTGAGCGCGGTTCGTGCCGACCTGGTGGCGCAGCTCAGCGCCGAGGGTGCCGATCCCCGCTTCGAAGCCGAGGAAGTCGCCGGCGCTATCGAGAAGCTGGAAAAGACCGTCGTCCGCGGCCGCATCCTCGACGGCAAGCCACGCATCGACGGTCGTGACACCAAGACGGTGCGCCCCATCACCATCCGCACCGGCGTGCTGCCACGCACCCATGGTTCCGCCCTGTTCACCCGCGGCGAGACCCAGGCCCTGGTGGTCACCACCCTCGGTACCGCGCGCGATGCCCAGATCATCGACGCCATCCAGGGCGAGCGCCGCGAATTCTTCATGCTGCATTACAACTTTCCGCCCTACTGCGTGGGTGAGACCGGCCGCGTGGGCTCTCCCAAGCGCCGCGAGATCGGCCATGGCCGTCTGGCCAAGCGCGGCGTCGCCGCCGTGATGCCGACCCAGGAAGGCTTCCCCTACACCGTGCGCGTGGTGTCCGAGATCACCGAATCCAACGGCTCCAGCTCCATGGCCTCCGTGTGCGGTTCCAGCCTGTCCATGATGGATGCCGGCGTGCCCCTCAAGGCGCCGGTGGCCGGCGTGGCCATGGGCCTGATCAAGGATGAGGGCCGCTTCGCGGTACTGACCGACATCCTGGGCGACGAGGACCACCTCGGCGACATGGACTTCAAGGTGGCCGGCACCACCGATGGCGTAACCGCCCTGCAGATGGACATCAAGATCCTCGGCATCACCCGGGAGATCATGGACCAGGCCCTGGCCCAGGCCCAGCAGGCCCGCCTGCACATCCTCGGTGAAATGAACAAGGCGATCTCCACGCCGCGCACCGAGATGTCCGCCTTCGCGCCGCGCTACATCACCTTCAAGATCAATCCCGACCGCATCCGTGACGTCATCGGCAAGGGTGGCGCCACCATCCGCGCCCTGACCGAGGAGACCGGCGCCAGCATCGACATCACCGATGACGGCACCGTCAAGGTTGCCTCCGTGGATGCCGCCGCCGGCGAGGAAGCCCGCCGTCGCATCGAGCAGCTCACCGCCGATGTGGAAGTGGGTGGCGTCTACGAAGGCAAGGTCGCCAAGCTGATGGACTTCGGTGCCTTCGTCACCATCCTGCCCGGCAAGGACGGCCTGGTGCACATCTCCCAGATCAGCGAGGAGCGCGTGCAGAACGTCAGCGACAAGCTCACCGAAGGCGAGATCGTCAAGGTCAAGGTGCTGGAAGTGGACAAGCAGGGTCGCATCCGCCTGAGCATGAAGGCCGTGGTGGGCGGCGAGTAAGCATCCCGCCGCACCGCACAAAAAAGGGGCCTCGCGGCCCCTTTTTTGTTACAAACCGTACAAACCGGGGACAGACCACGGTTTCCAGTTCTATGCTGGTGGAATCTGTTTTCGATTATTATGCTTATGATCCTGAGAAGGAAGAGAAACCGTGGTCTGTCCCCTATTTCTTGAGAAATACAGAACCTACATATTAGGGCTGATTCTAACTTTGTTAGCTGCGTGCACTTATTTTGTTTCTTGGGATGATGCTGTTAG
>DATHUT010000145.1:0-14839 GCA_035462005.1 Gammaproteobacteria bacterium
AGCGCGATGCCGCCCATGAAGGTGCCGCAGATGCCGAGGATGTGGGTGGTCATATCATTTCTTCC
This sequence comes from Gammaproteobacteria bacterium, assembly GCA_035462005.1. Lineage (GTDB taxonomy): Bacteria > Pseudomonadota > Gammaproteobacteria > DSM-19610 > DSM-19610 > JAIVHA01. The sequence goes on from DATHUT010000145.1 coordinate 66, forward strand.
ATAACAGGTTGCTGAAAAGGCCGGGGCTTGTTTGCGGGACTCGCTGTAAATACATCCCTGTACGCTCGAAGGCCGCCTGCAAAGCAGGTCCAGGGTTCGCCAACACCATGCGAACCCGTTCGGCGGGTCCGATGTCCACTGGACATCGAACAGGTTCCGCCTCACCCATGCGGCCGACGGTCCCGTAAACCGACCCCGACAGGCTTGTGCTTGCCGTCCGGTGGTCATGATAAAAACAGGAACTGCATATGAATCTGGATTTTCCAACCCTGCTGGTGGCGGCCACCTTCCTCACCGGCATTCTGTGGGCGCTGGACGCCTGGTGGTGGGCGCCACGGCGCCGCGCGACGGCCGCGCAACTGGAGGCCGGAGGCGCCGGCGCGGAGCAGGTGAGCAAGGCACTCAAGGAATCCACGCTGGTGGAATACGCCAAGTCCTTCTTCCCTGTCATCCTGGCCGTGCTGCTGCTGCGCTCCTTCCTGGTGGAGCCCTTCCGTATCCCCTCGGGCTCCATGATGCCGACCCTGCTGGTGGGTGACTTCATCCTGGTCAACAAGTATGCCTACGGCATTCGCCTGCCGGTGCTCAATGCCAAGATCATCGATGTGGGTTCCCCGCAGCGGGGTGACGTGGCCGTGTTCCGCTATCCCATCGACCCGCGCACCGACTACATCAAGCGCGTCATTGGCGTACCCGGGGATCACGTGGAGTACCGTGGCAAGCAGTTGTATATCAATGGCGAGAAGATCGACCAACAGCCGGTGGGCAGTTATATTGGCACCGGCTCCGGGCTGTCGGCCTCGGGCGCCAGCCTGCGGCTGGAGCAGTTGGGTGAGACGCCGCACCAGATCCTGGTGGAAGCACGCAAACCCACCCTGGACGGGGAATACCGGGTGCCGGAAGGTCACTATTTTGTGATGGGTGACAACCGGGACAATAGCAATGACAGCCGTTTCTGGGGTACGGTACCGGAAGAAAACCTGGTGGGCCGGGCCTTCATGATCTGGATGAACTGGGATTCCGCCGGGGGCGGTGTGGCCTGGGACCGGATCGGTAACGGCATTCAATGACGAGCGAGGGGATCGATATGAAGGGCTTGCAAAAACAACGGGGCATGACCGCCATTGGCTGGATCATCGTGTTGGGGCTGATCGCCTTCTTCACCCTGGTCATCCTGCGCCTTACACCCCTGTACCTGGAATACAGCAAGGTGTCCTCGGTGCTGGAGTCTCTCGAGAACGAGCCCGGCATCACCCGCCAGAGCAAGGCCGCGATCCAGACACTTATCTCACGCCGTTTCGAGATCAATGATGTGCGCAATGTGGATCCCAAAACCGCCGTGATCGAATCCAGGAATGGTCGCCTTACCGTGACCATGGACTACGAACGCCGTACCAATATGGCCGGCAATATCGACCTGGTGGTGAGCTTCAACAAATCCATCGAGGTGATCGCCAATTGAAGTCCGCCGTTAGGGAGCTGATGCGCGGTCTCGGCCACGAATTCGAAGACCGGGAACTGCTGCAACAGGCCCTGACCCATCGCAGTCTAGGTGGGCATAACAACGAGCGGTTGGAATTCCTGGGTGATGCGATCCTTGGCTTTGTCATCGCCGAGGCCTTGTTCCAGCACTTGCCCAGGGCACGCGAGGGCGAACTCAGCCGCATGCGCGCCAGCCTGGTGAAGCGCGAGACCCTGGCGGAGGTGGCGCGAGACCTGAAGCTCGGCGACCATCTGCAACTGGGTTCCGGTGAGCTGAAGAGTGGCGGCTATCGCCGTGATTCCACCTTGGCGGACGCCCTGGAGGCACTCTTCGGCGCCATTTACCTGGACAGTGATTTCGCCACCTGCAGGGCCTGCATCCTGCAGCTGTTCACCCCCCGGCTGGAAGCCCTGCCCTCGGCCGCCGCCCTCAAGGACCCCAAGACCCGCTTGCAGGAACACCTGCAGTCCCGGCACATTCCCCTGCCCGAATACGTGGTGCTGGAAACCCATGGCAACGAGCATAACCGCCGCTTTCTCGTGCTGTGCCGGGTGGATGAACTCGATATCCTTCATGAAGGAAGCGGCAACAGCCGGCGTCGCGCCGAACAGGCCGCCGCCGCCGGCGTCCTGGAGAAGCTGGGCGTGTCGCCGGTGGGAGAGGAAGCATGACAGACGTTTTCCGCAGTGGCTACGTGGCGCTGGTGGGCCGCCCCAACGTGGGTAAATCCACTCTTCTGAACCGTATTCTCGGCCAGAAGGTCAGCATCACCTCGCGTCGCCCGCAAACCACCCGCCACCGCATTCTCGGCATCAAGACCGGTGCCCAGGTACAGGCAGTGTATGTGGATACCCCGGGCCTGCACCGTGGCGGCAAACGCGCCATGAACCGCTACATGAACCGTGCCGCCACGGATGCCCTGCAGGACGTGGACGTGGTGGTGTTCGTGGTGGAAGGCACGCGCTGGACCGATGAAGACGAGCTGGTGCTGGAGAAACTTCGCCAGGTGAGCTGCCCGGTGATTCTCGCCATCAACAAGATCGATCGGGTTGTCGACAAGAAAGCCCTGCTGCCGTACCTGCAGCAGGTGTCCAGGCATATGGATTTTAGCCAGATCATCCCACTGTCGGCGAAACAGGGTAGCCAGGTGGGCGAGCTGGAGCAGGCGGTGGAAGCACTGTTGCCCGAGTCCACGCCCTTTTATCCCGAGGACCAGGTCACCGACCGCAGCATGCGCTTCATGGCGGCGGAGCTGGTGCGCGAGAAGCTGTTCCGCAAGCTGGGCCAGGAGCTTCCTTACGGCATTACCGTGGAGATCGAACAGTTCAAGGAAGAGGATGGTCTGTTTCGCATCAATGCCCTGATCTGGGTGGAACGGGACAGCCAGAAGGCCATCGTCATCGGCAAGCAGGGCGCACTGCTGCGCGAGGTGGGCCGCGAGTCCCGCATCGACATGGAGGAGGCCTTCGGTCAAAAAGTATTCCTGGAGCTGTGGGTGAAGGTCAAGGAGGGCTGGGCCGACGACGAGCGTGCCCTGCGCAGCCTGGGGTATGATGACCAGTAGGATCCAGGCGATATCCAAGCATGACCATCTCCCTGTCACTGATCCCGGCCTTCGTGCTGCACAGCCGGCCATACCGCGATACCAGCCTGCTGTTGGAAGTGTTCAGCGTCGAGTCGGGCCGGGTGGGATTGGTGGCGCGGGGGGCTCGCAGCTCGCGTAGTCGCCAGCGCGGCCTGCTGCAACCCTTTCAGCCCCTGTTGTTGAGCTGGTCGGCGCGCGGCGAGCTTGGCACCCTGTCGGCAGTGGAAGCCGCCGGGGCCCCATTGTCCTTGCGTGGCCATGCCCTGTACTCTGGTTTTTATGTGAACGAGTTGCTGGTCCGGCTGTTGCATCGCAATGACCCGCATCCGGAGCTCTACCCGGCCTACGTGGAGGTCTTGGCGGGACTGATGCAGGCAAGCGAGCCAGAGCCCGTCCTGCGTCGCTTCGAATTGCGACTTCTGGAACTCCTCGGTTACGGTCTGCAGCTGGAACGCGACACCGCCGGCGCGGAACTGGATCCGGAAAGCCGGTATGATTATCGGCCCGAGGAAGGGGCGGTGCCCCTGGCGCCCGCCGGCCAGGCACGCGGCGTGGCGGTCAGCGGCCACAGCCTGCTGGCCCTGCGTTCGGAATGCCTCGACGATGCCCAGGTGTGCCGCGATGCGCGACGGCTCACCCGCGCGGCCCTGGATCCGCACCTGGGCGCTGCCCCGCTCAAAACCCGCGCAGTACTGCGGCAGCTGGTGAAGGTGCGCTGAACCGGGTACGGCGCGGTACAATTTTCCCGGTTAACGGTAAAGGCAAGCGCAATGCACAATCCCCACGACATCCTGCTTGGTGTGAACATCGATCACGTGGCGACTTTGCGCCAAGCGCGCGGCACTCGCTACCCCGACCCCATCCAGGCGGCCATCGAGTCTGAAACGGCTGGCGCCGACAGCATCACCCTGCACCTGCGCGAGGACCGGCGCCACATCCAGGAGCGGGATGTGGAAATGCTCAAGGACATCCTGCTCACCCGCATGAACCTGGAAATGGCGGTCACTGACGAGATGCTGGCCATTGCCGAGCGCATTCGCCCCGCCGATTGTTGCCTGGTGCCGGAGCGGCGCGAGGAACTCACTACCGAGGGCGGCCTGGATGTGGCCGCGCAGGCGCCCCGGATGCGGGACGCCTGTGCGCGCTTGGCAGTGGCGGGCATCCGGGTTTCCCTGTTCATCGATGCCGATCCTGTACAGGTGCGCGCCTCCGCAGAGGCGGGTGCACCCTGCATCGAGATTCACACTGGCCACTATGCCGATGCTGTAACCGATGAGGCCCGACAGGCAGAGTACCGGCGTATCGTGGCAGCCGCTGAACTGGGCATGGAATTGGGCCTGCAGGTCAATGCCGGTCATGGCCTCAATTACCAGAATGTCATGCCCATCGCCGCGCTGACCCAGGTGCGCGAGCTGAATATCGGCCATGCCATCGTGGCGCGTGCCTTATTCACGGGCCTGCGCGAGGCGGTGGCGGAAATGAAGCGGCTTATGGTCGAGGCGCGCCGCCAGTCATGATCCACGGTATCGGTACCGACATCGTGCAGGTATCCCGGATCCGGGATTGTCTCGAGCGTTTCGGTGAGCGTTTTGCGCGCCGTATCCTGGCGACGGTGGAATGGTCGCGTTATGAGCGCGCTGCGCATCCGGCCCATTTTCTGGCCAAGCGTTTCGCCGCCAAGGAGGCCGCCGCCAAGGCCCTGGGTACCGGCTTTCGGGATGGCCTGGGTCTGCGCGACTTTATCATCGTCAGTGATGTCCGCGGTCGCCCGGGGCTGGAATTCCAGGGCAGGGCACGTGAATTGTGCGAAGAGTTCGGGATCGGTGAATGTTTCGTCAGTATATCCGATGAACGGGAATACGCCGTGGCCTTCGTGACCCTGATGCGGCGTTGAAGATAGCAGGATACCGCCCGGCTCCTGCTGCATGCTTTTCATGCCAACAATCGATCGATGGCCGCCAGGGTTTCCCGCAGGGCCTCGTCCACCTGCTCCAGTTCCCGCAGCTTGATCACCCGTTCAAGGCGGTCCACGTACTGCTTGAGATCATCCACCTGGCAATAGGCCGCGGCACCGTTCAGCTTGTGGGCATGCGTGCACAAGGCTTCCAGGTCACCACTGGCGTGGGCCTGGGTCAACCATTCGCGATGCTGGGGCAACTCGGCGCGTAGCATGGCCTGCAATTCCTCGACCAGGGCCTGTTGCTTGCTTGAGGGCGGCTGCGGCGGCTCGTCGGGCAAGCCGGGGCCTGTTTCCCCTCTGGCCATGGTCACCCAGTACCGCACTGTATTCACCAGCAGCCTTTCACTGATGGGCTTGATCAGGCATTCGTTCAGACCCATGCCGAGCAGGCGCTCCCGTTCACCCGGCATGGCATTGGCCGTCAGTGCCACCACGGGCGTGTCGCGATTGGGACCAGTACCGGCACGAATCCGCCGGGTTACCTCGGCGCCACTGAGGATGGGCATTTGGATGTCCATCAGGATGAGATCGAACGGACGGTGCTGTGCGAATTCCAGGGCCTCCTGGCCATTGGCTGCAGCACTGACCTCGGCTTCATGCTGCAATAGTTGGGTGGTGAGCAGTTTTCGGTTGATGGCATGGTCATCGGCAAGCAGTACCCTGACACCCTGCAGCAGCGTGGCTTGGTGCGTGGTGGGCAGTGTGCGGTCCTGGCTTTCCTGGTCCTTCTGTTGACCCAACAGGCGCAGCAGTTCCCGGTACAGGGTATCGAAACGCACCGGTTTTCCCAGGCAGGCATCTGCGCCCAGGGCGCATAGCCGTTGCATATGCTCACGGTCGGAACTGTTGACCAGCAGCATGACGCAAGCCTTGCTCCTGGCGCGCAGTTCCTCCATAAGCTGTTCCGGCGTTCCATCCCGGCCGCTGTTCAGGCCGATCACGACCAGGTCCTCATCACCGACCTGTGCCGTCCTGAGCTGATCATAGTCCTCCAGCTCGGTGACTCGCAGGTCCCAGCCCTGCAGCATGTGCAGTATCGCCAGCCGGGCGGTGGGGTGGGGTTCACACAATAGGACTCGTGTATGTCCGAAGGGCAATGGCGATGATGGCAGGTCGACGGTTTGCTGTTTGCGGCAGGGCAGTGTGAAATAGAAGGTCGAGCCGATACCGGGTGTGCTTTCCAGTCCGATGGTGCCGCCCATGTGTTCCACTAGGTTGCGGGTGATGACCAGGCCCAGGCCGGTGCCACCGAAACGGCGCGTGGCCGAGGTGTCGGCCTGGCTGAAGGCGATGAATAGGCGCTTCTGCTCCGCTTCCGTAAGGCCGATGCCGGTGTCATTGACCTGGAAGCGCAACCAGGCGCGATCCGGTTCATCCTTTTCCAGCATCACCCGGATCACCACGCTGCCGTGATTGGTGAACTTGATGGCATTGCCCACCAGGTTCAGCAATACCTGACGCAGGCGAATGGGGTCGCCCAGCAGCGCCCGCGGCACATCGTCATAGATGAGTGAAACCAGTTCCAGCTCTTTCTCGTGGGCGGATGGTTCGAGAAGCATCAGCGCATCTTCCAGAGTTTCACGCAAGTCGAACGGTAGTTCGTCGATGTACAGCTTGCCAGATTCGATCTTGGAGAAATCCAGGATGTCATTGACGATGGTGAGCAGGTTGGTAGTGGACTGACGAATGGTGCGGATATAGTCGCGCTGCTCCTCGTCGATGGGGGTGCGTAGCAGGAGGTCGGCGAAACCCAGGATCCCGTTCATGGGCGTGCGGATCTCATGACTCATGTTGGCCAGGAATTCCGATTTGACCTTGTTGGCCTGCTCGGCGCGTTTGCGCGCCTCGACCAGTTCGAGGTTCTGCGCATTCATGGTGTCCAGGGTATGGCGCAGTTCCCTGGTGGCCTGTTCCACCTGATCCTGCAGTTCGGCACGATTCTGCTCCAGGGCTTCGGCCATGGTGTTGATGCCTTGCTCCAGGTGACCGAGTTCACCCCGGGCACCGGTGCTCACCCGGGCCTTCAGATCACCCTGGCCGAGCCGTTCCACGGCACGATTGAGGGCCAGTACCGGGCGGATGATGTTGGCCCCGATGCGGGTCCCCAGCAGGCTGCTGAACACCACAAGGCCCAGGGTGATGAGGCTGCTGTGGATCAATACCTGGCGTTGCCGGGCGCGCGTGGCGATGGGTGACATCTCCACGGTCACCGAGCCGAGGATGTGCTGTCGTTCCTCGCGCGGTTGGGAAGGGCCGCTCATGGGACTCAGCAGTTCATCATAGGTATCGGTGATCAGGCGGGTCTGAATCACTGGTACCCGGAACACCAGGTCAGGCTGGGGATGTGTCTCGGGCGTGTTCAGGTCGTCATGTTTGGCTTCCACCAGCAATCTGCCGTCCACGTCGGCGATCATCACATGGGCCACGTCAGCCTCGTGCAGGGCGGCCTCGGCCTGCCGTTGCAACAGGCCGAGATCGCCGGCGAATACGCCGAATTCACTGGCGGGCGCCAGCTGGTTGGCGATGGCCTGGCCACGGTCACGCAGGGACTGGTCCAGGTCCTTGAGTCGGGTATGGGTGAAGTAGCCGCTGAGCAGCAGGGACAGGGCCACCACCGGCAGAATGGCCAGCAGCAGTACCCGGCTGCGAATGCCTTGTCCTGTCATGGCTTGGCCTCCAGTGCCTGCAGGCTGTGCAACAGGTCGGCTTCACCAGGAATCCGCAGGCCCAGGGAGCGGGCCACCTGGTGGTTCACCGCCACGCTGTAATACTCGGGGTGCCGCGCTGGCGGCAGCAGGCGTCCGGGTTCCGCCACCAGGGGCGCGATCCAGTGTGCCGCCTGGGTGGCGATCTGTTCCGGCGTGGAATAGACCGCCGCAAGGGCGCCGGCCCGTACATAGCCCGGCGAAAAACCGATCATGGGCACTTCACGGCGGTAGCTGGTGAGCAGTATGCCCTGCAGGTTCTGGCGGTTGAAGACCTGTTGGTCGGGCACGGCCAGCAGTACCTCGCTTTGCTCCAGCAAGCGGCGCAGAGGCCCCAGGTAGTTACCTGCTTCTGGTACCAGCCCGATCTGGGCCTGCCATTGCTGCTGGCCAATGGCCGTCTCTATCTCGGCTTGCAACTCCCGGGAAGTGTTGCCGAGCAGGATGCCGATGCGCTCCACTCCCGGCAGGGCGAGCCGGATCAGGTTCAGCTGGCGTTGCCAGGGCTGGTCGATGAAGATTGCGCTATGGTGTGTTTTGCCAGCGACTGGCCCTGGCGGGAAGGGATACCCGGTGGAGGGGATCAGGACATGCAGGACCTGGTGCCTGGCCGGCAGGCGGTCCACGAGCCGTGACGCCTGGCTGCCGATGGTGACGACCAGATCGGCCTGGGCAATGGCATGGTAGTCCGGATTGTCCGCCAGGCTCTGGCCCAGGTGGTGAGGCTGGTCGCTGAGCTGGGGCAATTCCGTGTGCAGGGCCTGAGCCAGGGCCTGGTAGGGACCGTTGCGTTCGCTCAACAGCAGCTCGATACGGTAGGGCTGGTCAGCGGCCGAGGCCAGGCCGACCAGCAGCAACCAGGCAGCGAGCAGCAGTCGGAGCCAACGCCCGATCATGGTGCTGGCACCGCGCAGCATGCGAATTGTCCCCAAAATTCCTGCAATGAAAATCCTGCCAATGTACTGCCGATGTCGTTTTCGTCGTATATGTAGGTATAGCGGTATCTGGTTCTGCTTGCCGCGGGCAGGGCCTTTCCCCAAAGGCACCTGGCCGTGATGCGCCCGCGGCTAGTCTGACGCCAGGCTGAACTGGATAAAGACCCGGGGATCGAAACGGTTGCCACGCCGGAACTCCAGGTGATCCCCCAGGATATTCTGCCCCACCAGTGCCAGCTGGGCCTTCTGCTTGCCCAGGCGGAAGCCCTTGGCGAACCGCAGGTCCAGGCGGCTGATGGCATTGATGGATTCCCATTCCAGCCATTGCATGCGCTCGGTGTAGTGCCAGGCCAGGCTGGCATCCAGCTGACGTGGGAAGCGGTGGCTGGCGAACAGCAGGTAGCTGTTGCGTGGCGCGCTCTGGCTGTATTCCTCCTGCACGTCATCACTGTCGATGTCTACATAGGCGTGGCCGAAACGGACCATGGTGTGGGTGGAGGGCCGCCAGTCTAGCTGGGTCTCGATACCCTGCAGCCGGGCCCGGTCCGTGGTTTCGAAATCGATTAGGTTGTTGCTGAGCAGGGCGATGGGTTTGTTCTGCGTGGTGGTCAGGGTGATGAGTTTGTCCACCTCGTCATAAAAAACCTTTACGTCCAGTTGCAGGCGGCGCTCAAAAAATTCTCCGAAATAACCGAGCTCCACGGATTCGATGCGCTCGCGGGGCAGCCCGCCGCTACTGAGGATCAATTGCTCCGCAACCGTGAAGTCTTGTGATCCCACTCCGGGAATTGTCAGTTCGGCATCGATATTGCCGACCAGGTTGCCGACTTCCTCGATCATGGCCGGGGTGCGCGAGGCCAGTGACCAGGCGGTGCGCAGGCTGTGCTGCTCGGCGAGGCGGTAATTCAGGGCCAGGCGCGGTGACAGGTCATGGCCGATGATGTCGTTGTGCTCCAGCATGGCGCCCATGTTGAACTTCAGGTCCTGGGTGACGGGGATCTCGGCATTGCCGAACACCCGGTACAGGTGGTGGTAGAGCCAATCGTCACGGCCGAACCAGCCCTCCGAACGCACCCGGTCCATGCGCAGGCTGCCACCCCAGACGAAGCGGGCGCCCTGGGCAGGGCTGTAGCGATGCTGGAATTCCAGGTCGTGGCGCTGGGTACGCAGATAGCCGTCGAGCAGGGCGCTCGCGGTAAGAATGCCTGGTAGCGGGATACCAGTCAGCTTGTTGACAGTGGCGGCATCGAGATCGGAAGTGACGGGACCGACCAGAATCAGGTCGCGGGTGACATGTTCATCGCGGTGAAACTGGACATGGAACTCATGCCCCGTGGTGTTGCTGCGTTCCCAGCGCAGTTGCACGAAGTTGTTTTCCTTGTGCTGGGTACGGGGCGGGTCGGACAGATCCGAGAACAGGGCACCTTTGCCCTGCGGGGATTCGGCGATGCCGGCCTGGAACTCCCAGCGGTCGGTGGCGCTGGCCTGGTAGTCGGCGCGGCCGGTCAGGCGCCGCGCCCGGCTCCAGTCATGGTTGTCCCAGATGCGGCTTTTGTAGCGGGTAACGCCATCGAAGCCGCCATCCTGCTGGTACTGGAAGCTGAGGCGGTAATCCAGGGCGCCCTGGCGACCGCCATGGCGCAGCAGGGCGTCGCCGATGTCATCGCTGCCGCGGGTCAGCTTGGTATAGGTACCCTGTTCCTCGGCGGCGTGGCGGGTGAGGATGCTGATGACGCCCAGGAAAGAATTGGTGCCATAGGTGACGCTGTTGGGGCCGCGAATGACCTCGATGCGGTCGATGTCCTCCAACGCCAGGGGCAGGCTGCTCCAGGAGACGCCGCCGAAGTCGGGCTGGTAGACGGAGCGACCGTCCACCAGCACCTGCATGCGGCGCGAGAATTCGTCGGCCATGCCGTGGTAGCTGACCACCTGGTGATTGCCGGTGGCGAAGCCGGTCACCATGCCCGGCACCAGGCGCAGCACGTCCACCAGGGTGCGGGCACCGCTGGCCTGGATCATGTGGCGGTCGATGACGGTGACCGCGGCGGGGGTGTCGTGGCGGGACTGCTTCAGGCGTGTGGCAGACAACACCACCGGTAACTCGGACAGGAAGGCGGCCTCGTCCTGCTGGGCGCAGAGGCCGGGGGGCAACAGGGCCAGGGCCAGAAGACTCAGACGGCGCCACTGGCGTCGGGGAAAACGGTTCAAGTGCCACATGGAAAGCCGGACTCCGCTTCCTGAATTATTGTGTTTTTCGACGTGGCCTTCCGGTGCGGCGCCACCTGCAACGAGGACCTATGGTGCAGGGTTTTGCCCGGCAGGTCAAAGGGCAAGCTTCTGTTTTGCGGCGTGAATACGTACACTCGTGCGATGGACTACCGAACCCTGGAAGACTTCGTCGGCAATACCCCGCTGGTGGCCTTGCAGCGCCTGCCCGGTGCCACCTCCAACCGTATACTGGTCAAGCTGGAGGGCAACAACCCGGCCGGTTCCGTCAAGGACCGCCCGGCCCTGAGCATGATCCACCATGCCGAGGCGCGTGGCGAGATCCGCCCCGGCGACACCCTCATCGAGGCCACCAGCGGCAACACCGGCATCGCCCTGGCCATGGCCGCCGCCATGAAGGGCTACCGCATGGTGCTGATCATGCCCGAGCACATGAGCCTGGAGCGGCGTGCGGTGATGAAGGCCTTCGGCGCCGAGATCATCCTCGTTACCCGCGAGCAGAGCATGGAAGGCGCACGCGACCTGGCCAAGGCCATGGAGGCGGAGGGCAGGGGCAAGGTGCTGGACCAGTTTTCCAACCCCGACAACCCGCTGGCCCACTACGAAGGCACCGGCCCCGAGATCTGGCGCGACACCGGGGGCCGCGTCACTCATTTCGTCAGCTCCATGGGCACCACCGGCACCATCATGGGCACCTCCCGTTACCTGAAGGAGGTAAACCCGGCCATCCAGGTCATCGGCGTGCAGGCCACCGAGGGGGCATCGATCCCCGGCATCCGCCGCTGGCCCGAGGCCTACCTGCCGTCCATCTATGACGCTGCGTGGGTGGACCGGGTCATCGACGTGAACCAGCAGGATGCCGAGGACACCACCCGTGCCCTGGCGGCCCGCGAGGGCATCTTCTGCGGCATCTCCTCCGGTGGCGCCGTGGCCGCCGCCCTGCAGCTGTCCCGGGAGGTGGAGGACGCGGTCATCGTCTCCATCGTCTGCGATCGTGGCGACCGCTACCTCTCCACCGGGGTCTTTCCCGCCTGAACCATGACTAGCCCGCCACGGTCGGGCATCCGCCTGCTGCTGCTTTGCCTGGTGCTGGTCACGGCACCGGCCAGGGCGCTGGATCGCATCAGCCTGTCCCTGGGCGATCTGCAGGGAGCGGGCTGGTCCCTGCAGGAACTCAGTCTCGACCTTGACTGGCGCGAGGATGGGGGCCTGCGGGCACGGCTGCGGGCGGCCCGGGCCAGTCTGCCGCCACCTCTCGGTGAGGTGCATGACCTGCAGCTCGACTGCGCGCGCCTCGAACTGCAGGCCAGCCGCATCCGCTGCCAGGATGGCCGGCTGCAGGCCGAGTCCGACTGGCTGCCGGGACTCAGCGCCGGGCTCGGTTGGGAGCTGGACCGTGGCACGGGTGCGCTGCAGGTCCAGTTGCGTGACCTGCGCACCCCCCATGGCCGGCTGGATATGGCCCTGCAGCTGCAGGATGGGGCTTGGCAGGCCACCCTCGATATCCACGAACTGGAGCTGGCCGGCCTGCCGGCCCTGGCGGCGCCCTGGTATGCCGAGGCACAGGGCTGGAACCTGCAGGGTCGGCTCCAGGGCCGGCTGCGCCTGGGGGGGCGGGACACGACGCCGGCCAGCCTGGTGGCGGACCTGCAACTGCGCGACCTGGGCTATGCCAATGCCGCCGGTGACCAGGCCGGGGAGGGTTTGACGCTGCGCCTGCAGGCGGAAGGGAAGACAGTGTCCACGGGATGGGAGCTGGAGCTGCAGGCCCACGCCGGGCAGGGGCAGCTCTACGCCGCCCCCATGTTCCTGGAATTCGATCCCGCGGCTGCACTGGAGCTGCAGGCAAGCCTGGCGAGCGGGAAACAGGGTATCGCCGTCACCACTTTTCGCTGGGAGCATCCCGGCATATTGCGGGCCGCGGGTACGGCACGGCTCGCGGCAGAGGGCATGGCGCCGGAACAGGTGCAGCTGGACATTGAACAGGCGATCTTTCCGGGTGCCTTCACCACCTACCTGCAGCCCTGGTTGCTGGATACCTCTTTCTTTGATCTGGGCACACGTGGCGAACTCATGGGTGGACTGCACTACCAGGATGGAGGCATCACGCAGCTGCAACTGGAACTGCAAGAAGTGAGCGTCGACGACCCCCGTGACCGATTCCAGGTGGAGGGTCTTGCCGGCCGCTTCGATTGGGCCGACGACGACCAGGAGCGCCGCCAGCAGCTGCGCTGGACGCGCGCTCAGCTGTACCGTGTTGCCCTGGGTGCCCTGGACGTGGACATCCAGACCCGGGGTCGCCAGGTGAACCTTGCGGCCCCGGCGCGCCTGCCGGTGCTGGACGGCAACCTGCTGGTGGATCATTTCGCGCTCGACTACGGCACGACCATGGACTGGAGCCTGGACGCGACCCTTACCCCAATATCCATGACAGCCCTTACCCAGGCGCTGGATTGGCCGGAAATGGCGGGTACCCTGTCGGGCATGATTCCCTCCGTACGCTATGTGGACGGGGAGCTGCAGGTGGGTGGCACCTTGTTGGTGGGGGCCTTCGATGGCGATATCACGGTGCGCAACCTGCGCATGGAGCAGCCCCTTGGCGTGGTGCCACGGCTCTGGGCGGATATTCTCATCGACCGGATCGACCTGGAAACCCTGACTCGCACCTTCTCCTTCGGGCGCATCGAAGGCCGGCTCAATGGTGCGATTGAAGGTCTGCGTCTGGAAGCCTGGAAACCGGTGGCCTTCGATGCCTGGTTGGCCACACCGGAAGACGATCGCTCGCGGCAACGCATCAGTCAGCGTGCCGTGGATAACCTGACCAATATCGGCGGTGGTGGCGTGGGTGGTGCCCTGTCGCGCGGTTTTCTGCGCTTCCTGGAGGATTTCCCCTATCAGGCCATCGGTTTGCGCTGTCGCCTGGAAAACGGGATCTGCCACATGGGTGGTGTGGCGCCCGCGGAACGAGGTTATTATCTGGTGAAGGGCCGGTTTCTGCCGCCGCGCATCGATGTCATCGGCTACGAGGAATGGGTGGACTGGGAATCCTTGCTGGAACGCCTGCGCACCGTGACGGCGGAGGAAGGCCCGGTGGTGCGTTAGATCGCAAACTGTTGTTACGAGAGGCACATACAATGAAAGCATTGTCGATTTCCCCGCTGCTGCTGGCCCTGCTGTTGCTCAGCGCCTGTGTCACCATCAATGTCTATTTCCCGGCTGCCGCAGCCCAGGAGGCGGCGGACCGCATCATCAAGGACGTGTACGGCAATGAACCGGCGAGGCCGCAACCCGCAGAACCTTCCTCGCAGCTGCAGCCTCCGGCTTTCGCCGTGGTCATGTTGGGGGCGGTGCTGGAATGGCTGGTAAGCCCGGCCCAGGCCCAGGCCATGGACATCGACATCACCTCGCCGGGTATCCAGCGCCTGAAGGGCACCATGACCGCCCGGCATCAGCAGCTGGAGCCCTACTACAGTTCGGGGGCCGTGGGCATGACCCGCAACGGTGAGATCGCCGTGCGTGACCTCAATGCCGTTTCCCTGCGTGAGCGCGCCCAGGTCTCCCAGCTGGTCGCCGCGGAGAACCAGGACCGCAGTGCGCTGTATAATGAGATCGCACGCGCCAACCAGCATCCCGAGTGGGCCGATGATATCCGCAAGACCTTCGCTCGCCGCTGGGTGGATAATGCTCCCGCCGGCTGGTGGTACCAGAACGAGGCGGGCGCCTGGGTGCAGAAGTAATCGACTGCCACTCGTACGCATCCTGGCTGGAGGTTGGTTGCGGGACTCGCTGTGAATACGTCCCTGTACGCTCGACGGCCGCCTGCTGCGCAGGACCTGGGTTCGCCAACAGCATGCGAACCCGTTCGGCGGGTCCGATGTCC
>DATHUT010000146.1:0-3755 GCA_035462005.1 Gammaproteobacteria bacterium
GCTGTTCTGGCTCACGCGGCGCCTGTGGGCCGCGGCCGGGGGCAGTGCCCACTGCCCGGCACCACTGGTGGCGGCCTGGGCGGGTCTGGCCGGGGCCTTCGCCTATGGGGCCCTGGCGGGTTTTTCCATTCCCACCCGCCGGGCCGTGCTCATGGTCAGCGTGGTGCTGCTGGCCCTGGTGTGGCGGCGCGGATTGCGTCCCGGCCAATCCCTGTGCCTGGCCCTGCTGGCGGTACTGGTCCTCGACCCCCTTTCGGTGCTGGAGGCCGGCTTCTGGCTGTCCTTCGCCGCCGTTGCCTTGCTGGTGCTGTTCCTGGCAAGCCAGCAGCAAGAGGGGTTCTGGCGTGGCCTGCTGCGGGTGCAGTGGGTACTGGGCCTGGGCATGTTGCCCCTGGCGCTGGCCCTGTTCCAGGAGGCCTCCCTGATTGCACCGCTCACCAACCTGTTGGCGGTACCCTGGGTGGGACTGGCCGTGGTCCCCCTGGCCCTGCTGGCGGTATCGTTGTCGCTGCTGTGGCCGGGCCTGGCCACCCCCTTGTGGCAGCTGGCGGATATCCTGTTGCAACCCCTCTGGTACCTGCTGGAGCAGGGCAGTAGTTTACCCTTCAGCAGCTGGCAGCAGGCCCTGCCCGCGTTGCCGCTGTTGTTCGCGGCGTTGGTCGGCCTGGCGTTGCTGCTGCTGGTGCGCTTGTGGTCTCTGCGGGTACTCGGAATTCTGTTGCTGATGCCCCTGGTGATGGCGCGAGGGGCGTCACCAGCACACGGCAGCGCCTGGTTTGGCCTGCTCGATGTGGGTCAAGGCCTGGCGGCGGTGGTGCAAACCCGCCGGCACCTACTGGTCTACGACACCGGCCCGCGGTTCCCCTCGGGTTTCAATACCGGTGACGCGGTGCTGGTGCCGCTGTTGCGCACCCGGGGTATTCGTGTCGTCGATCGGCTGGTGATCAGTCACGGCGACAATGATCACATCGGCGGTGCCGAGGCGTTATACACACAGATCCCCGCCTATGGCATCCGCGTTCCGGCTTCACAACAGATCCACTGGGCTCGCAGCCGGCGCTGCGCCCATGGACAGCGCTGGACCTGGGACGGCGTGGAGTTCGCCTTTCTCTATCCCGACGCAACGGGTCTGCGCGGCAATGACAGCTCCTGCGTGCTGCGGGTACAGGTCGGCGAGCACCGCCTGTTGCTGCCCGGCGACATCGAGGCACGCTCGGAACGGCGCTTGCTGGCCAGCGGGCAGGATTTGCGCGCGGACATCCTGGTGGCGCCCCACCATGGCAGCCTGACTTCCTCGATCCCGGCCTTCATCGAGGCCGTGGCGCCGCGCTGGGTGCTGTTCCCGGTGGGCTATCGCAACCGCTGGAATTTCCCGCGCCCCGAGGTCGTCCAGCGTTACGAGGAACGGGGCATCGCCCGGCTGGACACGGCGCGCCACGGTGCCATCCTGCTGCACCTGGAACCGGGGCGGGCGCCGGAGCCACGGGCCTGGCGCCTGGAGCGCCGGCGCTACTGGCAGTCGCCCCTGTAGGCCTGCCGTCAAATCCAGTATGATGCCCCTGTTTTGCAAGGAACCACTACAGAGGGAGCGCATCGGTGCTGGAATTGATACAAGCAGGGGGCTGGCTCATGCTGCCCATCATCGCCTGTTCCGTGATCGCACTGGCCATCATCGCCGAGCGACTCTGGACCCTGCAGGTGCGCCGGGTGCTGCCGCGCCACCTGGTGGCGCAGGTGTGGACCTGGGACCGGGAAGCCGGGCTCGACCAGGACCGCCTGCGGGATCTGCGCCGGGGTTCGCCGCTGGGCCAGATCCTGGCCGCCGGCCTGGTCAATCGCCATCACTCCCGCGAGGTAATGAAAGAGAGCATCGAGGACACCGGGCGCCAGGTGATCCACGAACTGGAACGCTACCTCAACACCCTGGGCACCATCGCCTCCATTACGCCCCTGCTGGGTCTGCTGGGCACCGTCATCGGCATGATCAAGGTCTTCACCGCCATCACCACCATGGGAGTGGGTGACCCGGCACCCCTGGCCGGCGGTATTTCCGAGGCCCTGATCACTACTGCCGCAGGATTGTCGGTGGCCATCCCCAGCCTGATGTTCTACCGCTACCTGCGGGGTCGCGTGGACATGCTGGTGATGCGCATGGAGCAGGAAGCCATGCGCATGGTCGAAGTGATGCACGGGGAGCGCGAGGCAGAGGCGGCTTCCGGCAGCGGGCAGATGCCATGAACCTGCGCCCCCAGCGCCGCGAGGAACCGGAGGTCAATCTCACCGCGCTGATCGACGTGGTGTTCCTGTTACTGATCTTCTTCATGGTGTCCACCACCTTTCAACGCGAATCGGAACTGAAGATCGAATTGCCCGAGGCCAGTGGCGAAGTCGTGGAAGCACCCGTGGAGGCGCTGGAGATCATCATCGACGCTCAGGGCCGCTATTTCCTCAAGGGCGAGCAAGTGCTCAACGAGGAACTGCCAACGCTCAGACGCGCCATCGAGAAGGCGCTTGGAGAGCAGAAAGAGCCTCCGGTGATCATTCGCGCCGATGCGCGCACACCGCACCAGGCCGTGGTGCGTGCCATGGACGCCGCCAGCCAACTTGGCCTGATCCGGATATCCCTGGCTACCAGTCAAAGCCACGAAGGCGAGTAGAAAAATGGCTGCGGGCCACCGCCTTGCCGAGCTCTGGTACTCCCCCAGTCCGCTGGTGCTCCTGCTGTTGCCCTTCTCCTGGCTGTTTCGCCTGCTGGTGGCCTTGCGACGATTGGCCTATGACACGGGTATCCTGCCCAGCCACCGCATGCCGGTGCCGGTCCTCGTGGTAGGCAATATCACCGTCGGCGGGACCGGCAAGACGCCCCTCGTAATCTGGCTGGTCGAACATCTGCGCACCCTGGGTTACCGGCCCGGGCTGGTGTCGCGCGGCTACGGCGGCCAGGCACGGAACTGGCCGCAGCAGGTGCGGCCCGACAGCGACCCGGCCATGGTGGGCGACGAGGCGGTCCTGCTGGCACGCCGTTGCCAATGTCCCATGGCAGTCGGCCCCGACCGCGTGGCGGCGGCACGGGCGCTGGTGGAACATCACGAGGTGGATATCATCGTCAGTGATGACGGCTTGCAACACTATGCCCTGCAGCGGGACATGGAAATCGCCGTGATCGATGGCGTACGCCGCTTCGGTAGCGGATACTGCCTGCCGGCAGGACCGCTGCGCGAACCCAAAAGTCGCTTGAACACAGTCGACCTGGTAGTGGCCAATGGTATCGGCGGGCGCCTGGAATACGGTATGCGCCTGAGGCCCGGCAAGGCCTGGCGGCTGGACGACCCGTGCCAGCGCCGTGAATTGGGCACCTTTGCCGACACACCGGTGCATGCAGTGGCCGGCATCGGACACCCGGAACGGTTTTTCACCAGCCTGGCAGGTCTCGGAATCCAGGTCATACCCCATGCCTTTCCCGACCATCATGCCTTTCGTGCCCGGGACCTGGGATTCGCTGCCGATGGCCTGCCCGTGCTGATGACGGAAAAGGATGCCGTGAAATGCCAAGCCATCGGCGGCCTGCAGGCATGGGTGGTGCCAGTGCAGGCGGAACTGGATGAGCGTTTCCGCCTGCAACTGGATCGTCTGCTCGCCGGCTTGCCCACCCCGGCGAACGCGTTGGAGCAGGCATGAGTCTGGTACCATGGACTGCCATTGCGAGGAGAAAATAATGGATACGAAACTGCTGGATATCCTGGCCTGTCCGGTCT
>DATHUT010000147.1:0-3869 GCA_035462005.1 Gammaproteobacteria bacterium
CCGGTGGCAACGATCTCCGTATCACCCCGATCAAAGGCCAGGTTTTGTTGGCGGATGCGAACCAGGCGCAGCAGCCCCTGGTAGATCCTGCCCGGAACCGTTTCCGCATCGCGACGCTGCTCGGCACGCTCCCAGTCGAAGGCCGCACGGTGCAGCCAGCGGGTATCGCCGATCTTGTCGACATCCTGCTCATAGGCATAGTCATTGAGCATGCCGATCTCATCCCCAAGGTAGAGCAGAGGGATACCGCCGATGGTGAGGATCACGCCATGCAGCAGGTGGATACGGCGGATGGCCAACTCTATGGACGGTTCATTTCCCTCTTCCAGCGCCTGCTCCAGACCTGCCAGGGAGGCACAACTGCCAGAGATGCGGGCCTCACCCGTAACCCTGTCTTCCTGGAAGGGCATACCGCGGGCGAAGCTGCCTGGAAAGCGACCGGTATAGAATTCGGTGAGAAAACGCCGGTGGGCAGACGGTTCCAGGCCCAGCTCGGTCACATCGTCGTTGGAAAAGGCGAAGCCGATATCATCATGGCAACGCACATAATTCACCCAGGAACAGCCCGCGGGGATGCTGAAGCGTTTTTCCATGGCGTGCCTGAGGATGCGCACCTTGCGAGTGGCCAGTGAATTCCACAACAAGGCCATGAGCTGCGGATTGTAGGACAGCTGACATTCATCCTCGCTGATGTATTTTCGCACCTCGTCCGGGTGCACGATGGCCTCGGATTTGAACAGCATGGCCGGGGCGGCGATGCGCACCAGTGCATTGAAGGCCTGCAGCACCACATGGGCCTCGGGAAGGTTCTGACTGCTGGTTCCCAGGCGCTTCCATACAAAAGCCACCGCATCCATGCGCAGGATTTCCACTCCCTGGTTGGCGAGGAACAGCATTTCCTCCAGCATGCGATTGAACACCGCCGGGTTCTCGTAGTTCAGGTCCCACTGATAATTGTGGAAGCTTGTCCACACCCATTTTTTCAGCCGGTTTCGATAAGTGAAGGAACCGGGATGTTCGTCAGGAAACACCGGCGCCAGGGTACGTTCGTAGGCATCGGGTTCTTTTCGATCCGGATACATGCGGTAATAGGACTGGTATTCTGCATCACCCGCCAAGGCCTGCCGCGCCCAGTCGTGCTCATCGGAAGTGTGGTTGAATACGAAATCCATGCACAGGGACAAACCGTGATGGCGTAATTCAGAGGCCAACTCCGCCAGGTCCTCCATGGTACCGAGTCGCGGGTTCAACTCACGGTAGCTGGACACGGCATAGCCGCCGTCATTGTCCCCTTCAGGAACCTTGTAGAGGGGCATGAGATGCAGGTAGTTGACCCCCAGCTCCAACAGATAGGGAATGCGCCCACGCAGCCCCCGAAGGTCTTCCGCGAAGCGATTCGCGTAACACATGGCACCGAGCATACGCTGTGACTGGTGCCAATGGGGATCAGTCTCGCGCAGGGCATCGAGGGCCTTCAATTCCGCGGGGCGCTCGTGCCAGGCCTCCGTGGCCGAGGTCAGGATGCTGTCCAGATGATAGAAAAAATCGTACTGGCGGCCATATAACTGATACAGGCAGGTAAACAGGCGCGGGAAATGCTCGCGCAGGCGCTGCAGGTAACCCTGCCAGGCATCGGCCTCTACCTGCGCGGCAAAGCGCGCCTCCAGGCGCGGTAGCAGCCGCCGCAGGGAAGCAGCGGCCTGTTTTTGGTGCCAGTCGTTTTCGTTCATACCATAGGGAGCGATTCAGAGCGCCTCGACAGAGTAACGCATCCAGAGATGATGTTCACCGCCCGGGGTGATTTTCACCACATCATCCGCGGCATTGGCACACTCCACGCACAGCATGTGCAGGTAACCATCTGGTCCCAGATCACCCATTTTCTCCGCCTTCTCGACCCAGGGATTCCACACGACGGTGGAATGACTGCCGCGCTTTTGTATGCGGATGCGGCGCCCAAGGCCAGGATCGTGGATCAGGCAGTCGGCGCCATGATCCAGGTAGATGCGATCGGTCTCACCCGTGAAAGCAATCGCCCCCTCCTGTTGCTTGCGCACACCGCCATCCACCTTGTCGATATAGTCCAGATCATTCAGCCCCAGCACACTCACCTGGCGGATATCGCTGACCTGAAAATAGGTATGCAGGGCCTCGCCAATGTTGATGGGCGTCGATCCATTGTTGCGGGTCACGAGGTCAAGCTCGAGAGTCGTACCCACGCGGATATACAGCTCAACATCACTGGCGTGGGGCCACTGGGCCCGGGTCGACTCATTTTGCAACAGCCGCAGACCGATGCTGGTACTGCCATCCTGATTTCCATTGGTCTCGAACACTTCCCAGGGCACGGTACGTGCAAATCCGTGAGCGGGAAATCCGCCCTCCTGTTCATGGGGGCCAAACCAGGGCCAGCACACGGGCACACCGCCGCGCACGGACTTGCCCTCGGCAAACTTCGCCTCGGGTGACAGCCAGATCACCGGGTCTTCCCCGATCGGCGACCACTGCAACAGGTGCGCTCCCTGCAGAGCAATCATGGCGCTCGCCTGCTCGTTGAGGACTTCCACCACCGGCAGTCCACCCGGACCAATCTTGAAGACAAGGATACCGGCCAGGCCAAAACGCTTATTGAGGGTGTCCAGATTGTATGGATTCATATGTTCTCCTTGGTAAGGCTAGGAACCTGTCGGACTTGAGCGATCGTAGCGAGAGTAGATCAGTCTCAAGTCCGACAGGCTCCTAAAACTGCCGGGTACGTAACATGACCAGAGTGCAGCCATGCAAATATTCGATCTGGTGCGCAGCCAGTGCCTCTTCAAGCTCCGCGGATTCACTGCCCGGATTGAAGATCACACGAGCCGGATTCAATTTCACGATATCCTGGATCATCGTCTGGCTGCGCGCCGCGCCCACATATAAGGTCAGCGTATGTATCGGTTCGTGGATCATGCGCAAGCTGGGAGTCACGGCCAGGCCCTCGATCCGTTCGAGCTTCGGGTGTACCGGGATCACCTGGTAACCCAGCTCCGTCAGCAGGCGCTGGGCCTGGTTGGCATAGCGGGCCGGCTTGTTGCTGGCACCCAGTACGACCACGCGGTGCTCGGCCGGAGTTTCGGGAAAATCATGCTTGAACAGCGCGGTACGCATCAGGGCAGGGTCATGACACGGATGCGATCGGTGCGGCCCGTCTGCTGACCGGAACCGGATGTGGCAATGATCACGTCACCGGGACGCGCATAGCCCAACTCCTTGGCGCGCTTGATGCCAAATTCGATCTTGGCGGCATCCACGGGCTCGCCGGGATAGAGCATGGGCAGCACGCCCCAGTTCAGGCACAGGCGCCGCGCCACGCAGGGCGAGGCGGTAATGGCCAGGATGGGACAGTCGGGACGGTGCTTGGAAACCAGGCGTGAGGTCAGCCCCGATTCCGTGAGACTGAAAATAGCCGCGGCCTTCAGCTGGGCGGCCATGGCCACGGCCGCCTGTCCCACCGCCTCGGTCACCACATCGGAAGGACTGGGCTGCATCTTCTGCAGGTAGCCGTACTCCTGCAAGTGGGTTTCGGCGCGTTGTGCCAGCACTGCCATGGTGTGCACCGATTCCACCGGGTACTTGCCGACCGCCGTCTCGCCCGACAGCATAACCGCCGAGGTGCCGTCGAGAATGGCGTTGGCCACGTCGCTGGCCTCGGCGCGGGTAGGCTTGGGGTTCCATTCCATGGAGGCCAGCATCTGGGTGGCGGTAATGACCGGTTTTCCCTTCATCACCGTCATGCGGATCATTTTCTTCTGGGTGCCCGGCACGTCGGCCAGCGGGAGTTCGACGCCCAAGTCACCGCGCGCCACCATCAAGCCATCGGCGGCCTCGAT
>DATHUT010000148.1:0-13465 GCA_035462005.1 Gammaproteobacteria bacterium
CTATTACTGGCGTTATTGCCGGCCGCGCCCCTGGGTGCGGAGGAGATCCTGCGTGTCGCACCAGGGGAATCGATCCAGGCGATCATTGATCAGGCCGCGCCAGGCACCATCATCGAGATCGAGCGTGGCCATTACCGGGAAAACCTGCGGGTCGACAGGACCCTGACCCTGCGCGGCCTGGACCGGCCCACTATCAGCGGCGGCCTGAGCGGCGATACCATTCGGGTCACCGCCGAGGATGTGGTCATCGAGGGCCTGATCGTCACTGATTCCGGCGACAGCCTGCGCGACCAGAATGCCGGCATCTACATCCGGCCCGGAGCCCATCGCGCCGTGGTGCGTGATTGCGACCTGGCCTACAACCTGTTCGGGCTCTGGATCGAAAAGGCCAACGACGTGCGCATCGAGAGTAACCTCATCACCGGCAAGCGGGATTATCGCTCGTCCCAGCGCGGCAACGGCATCCAGCTCTACAATACCCAGGGGGCGCGCATCCTCGACAACAACATCAGCTTCGTGCGCGACGCCATCTACGTGGATGTTACCCACCACGCGGTGTTCCGGGGCAACCGCCTGCACCGCAGCCGCTATGGCACCCATTACATGAATTCCTACCACAACCTGTGGGAAGACAATGATGTGTTCCTGAACCGTGGCGGCCTGGCCCTGATGGAGGTACGCCACCAGGAGGTGCGCAACAACCGCGCCTGGGGCAATTCCGACCATGGCATCATGCTGCGCACCATCCAGGACAGTCTGGTGGAAAACAACGTGGTGGCCGGTAACCAGCGCGGTTTCTTCATCTACGATGCCGAGTACAACACCCTGCGCGGCAACCTTGTGGTGGATAATATCGTCGGCATGCATGTTTGGGCTGGTTCGAAGAATAACGAGGTGGAGCGAAACGACTTCATCGTCAACCGCGAGCAGGTGCGCTACGTGGCTGCCCGCGACGAACGCTGGGGCGTCGAGGAAGGCAACCACTGGGGCAATTACCTGGGCTGGGATCGCGACGGCGACGGCATCGGCGATGTGGCCTACGAGGCCAACGACATGGTGGATCGGCTAAGTTGGCGCCACCCCATGATGAAGCTGCTGCTGGCCAGCCCCGCGGTGCAGACCCTGCGACTCGTGGGCCAGCAATTCCCCCTGTGGCGCGCCCCCAGCATCGTCGATCCCAATCCGCGCATGCGGCCAAAACACGAGAACTGGAGAGACTGGCTTGGCAAGCATTATCCCGGCACCCGCTGAATCCCTGGTCAGCGCGCGCGCTGTCCACAAGCACTATGGCGCTGTGCGCGCCGTCGACGGCGTCGACCTCGAGGTCCGCCCCGGCGAGCTGTTTGGCCTCATCGGCCACAACGGCGCCGGCAAGACCACGCTGTTCAAGATGATGCTGGGCCTCATCCCGCTGACCACGGGTGACATCCAGGTGGCCGGTGCCCGGGTAGGAGGCAACGGTTTCCGCGCCGCGCGCCGCCGCATTGGCTATTTGCCGGAAAACGTCGTGCTCTACGACAACCTGACTGGCCTGGAGACCCTGCAGTTCTTCGCACGCCTCAAGGCCGCCCCGTTGAACGAATGTGCGGGAATGCTGGAGAAGGTGGGTCTCGGCCGGGCGGCCAAGCGGCGAGTGCGCGAATATTCCAAGGGTATGCGCCAGCGCCTTGGTTTTGCCCAGGCCTTGCTGGGCAGGCCACAACTGCTGTTCCTGGACGAGCCCACCAACGGCCTGGACCCGGAGGCCATCCGCGAGTTCTATGCCATCCTGCGCGGCCTGAGGGGGGAGGGCGTGACCATGATCCTGACCTCCCATATCCTGGCCGAGATCCAGGAGCGGGTGGACCGGCTGGCCATCATGACCGCCGGTCGTATCCGCGCCCTGGGCACGGTGCAGGCCCTGCGTGAGGAGATGTCCCTGCCCCTGTGGATCGAGGTCCGGCCCGGTAGCGGCGGACTCGAGCGGGTGCGTGTCCTGCTGGCGGGACTCGATGTGCCCCAGGTGGAGGAGCGCGGCGATGAACTCATCCTGCGTTGTCCGCGAAGCATGAAGATGGCAGTGCTGGAGGCGCTCACCGCCTCCAGCGTGGAGGTGCTGGATGTGCACATCCGCGAGCCCTCCCTGGAGGATGTGTTCTTCGGTTTTTCCGACCTGGAGGCCGGGTATGGAAATTAGGCAGGTCGGTATCATCGCCGGCAAGGAGTTCTGGGATCGCATCCGCAACCGCTGGGTGCTGGCGGTGGCGCTGGTGTTCACGGTGTTCGCCCTGGTCATTGCTTATTTCGGCGGCGCGCAGCAGGGCACAGTGGGTTTCCGTTCCATTGAGTTCACCATCGCCAGCCTGGTCAGCCTGGTGATCTATCTCATTCCGCTCATTGCCCTGGTCCTGGGTTTCGATGCCATCGTCGGCGAGCGCGAGCGCGGCTCCCTGGACCTGCTGCTGTCCATGCCTATCACCCGCTTCGAACTGCTGCTGGGCAAGTACCTGGGCCTGGCCGCGGCGCTGGCCTTTTCCACCCTGGCTGGCTTCGGCCTGGTGGCGGTGGTGCTGTCCACTCAGCTGAGTCTGAACGCCCTGTTCCATTACTTCGGCTTTATGCTCAGCTCCGTGCTGTTGGGCATGGCCTTCCTGAGTCTGGCGGTGATGCTGTCGGTGTTCGCCAGTGACCGCACCCGTGCTTCCGGCATGGCCATCGCCCTGTGGTTTTTCTTCGTGCTGGTATTCGACCTGCTGTTGTTGGGAGCGCTGGTGGTCACCGGCGGCCAGTATGGTGGCGAGATCTTTCCTTATCTGCTACTGCTCAATCCGGCGGACGTGTTCCGCATCCTCAATATCTTCAGCCTGGAGGAGGTGCGTACCCTCTATGGCCTGGCCACCGTGTTCCCCGGCCGACTGGCCGAACCCTGGCTGCTCACCCTGGTGATGCTGGCCTGGATCGTCGCGCCCCTGGGTATTGCCGCATGGAGATTTCGCAAATGAGATGTGTATATTCCCGATTCCTGCCCGTGGCGTTGCTCTTGGCCGTGCTGGCCGCATGCGGCCAGTCCGATAACGCCGGCACCGTCGGTCCCGTTGAGATCCATGGCGGCACCTATTGTGCGCTGGATGGCATGCTGCTGGCGGACTATCCCGGTCCCAAGGCGCAGATCCATTACGCCGGACGCGATGAACCCGATTTTTTCTGTGATACCGTGGAGATGTTTCATCTCTATCTGAATCCGGAAATCGTTCAGCCGGTGCGCGGCCTCTATGTGCAGGACATGGGCCGCACCGAGTGGGAGGATCCACAGGACAACTGGATCGATGCGCGGAGCGCCTTCTATGTGGTGGGGTCCTCGCGTCGCGGTGCCATGGGCCCGACCCTGGCGAGCTTTGCCAGCGAGGAAGATGCGCGGCGCTTTGCCGGGGAGTTCGGTGGCGAAGTGCTGGGTTTCGATGAAGTCACACCCGACCACGTGGTTCTGGATGGTGGCGCGCAACACGACACGAGGATGTAGCCATGGTGGATTTTTTCAAGGATCTCGATTATGAAACCGCCACCGAGGTGGAGGCGCTGACGCGGCTGATCTATGAGTTGCGCCAGAACCGCAACGACCTGCTGGCCAGCTGCGCGGTGCCCGACGATGGCGTCTTGCTGGAACGGATCAACGCGGGTGAGCTGGAGGAGCACCCCGGTTACGAGCAGTACCTGGCAGCGCGCATCCTGGCGGACACCTGCGAGACCGCGCGTCAGCTGGTGGCGGAAAAACTGCAGGAGGCACAACGTCGATGAGCATCCATCTCGAGCTGGCGGCCATGATCGATGCGGACTTTGCCGACCTGCTGGCTGGCCCCCTGGAAGCGCGCCAGGACGCCCTGGTGGTGGGCTTGCGGAATGGCGTGCGGCTGACCATTCACTATGCCGGCCAGGATGCCTATTCCCTGCGCTGGCAGTTCGAGGGAGGCGAGGCCGGTATCGATACCGCACCCCTGCATCGCGACCTGACAACCTTCCCCCACCATTACCACGCCCCCGATGGCCAGGTGCTGGCTGATCCCCTGACCAGCCCCGAGCGCGCGCCGCGGGAGAACCTGCGAGGCCTGTTGCAGGCGCTGGCGCGGAGTCCCCGGCTGGACAAGCCAGCGAGCGGATGAAGGCTCGAACCGCAGCCGGGTTGGTATTCCTGTTGTCGCTGGTGGTGGCCGGTACCCTGGGCCTGTGGTATTTCGTCGGTCATGGGGATGATGTCGGCCATGCGCCGCCGGAACACAGTATTCACGATCCCGTCGTTGGCCTCGATCCCATCGCGGCCAGGCCGGTGCCCGCCGAGGCGCGTTGTCCCGTCTGCGGCATGTACCCGGCACGCTACCCGCGTTGGGCGGCGCAACTGATCTTCAAGGACGGCAAGGCACTTTTTTTCGATTCGCCCCTGGAACTGTTCCGCTTCCTGCTGGACATGGGGCACTACCACGACGCCCATGGTCCGAATGACGTGGCGCGTGCCTACGTCAGCGACGCAGGAGATGGTCGCTGGGTATCCATCGTGGAGGCGCATTTCGTGGAGGGTTCAGAACTATTGGGCCCAATGCATAGCGCGGACCTGCCCGCATTCGCGGAGCTGGAGGCCGCGGAGGCCTTCGCGGCTGAACGGGGCGGTCGCCTGATACGCATGGAGCAGATCACACTGGATCTGCTCCATGCGCTGGAGGGTGCGGGCAACCCGCACCCGTAGCGCTTCCTTTACTTGGACTGTTCCACCATGTAATCGACAGCGGCTTTGGTGTTTTCGTCGCTCAGGGAGGGGTTGCCGCCCTTGGCGGGCATCATGCCCTTCTCGCCGGTGTAGCCCTCGATGGCATGCTTGTACAGCACGTCCATACCCTGGGCGATACGGGGTGCCCATTCCTCCTTGTTGCCGGGAATGGGCGCACCGGCGGCGCCGGAGGCGTGGCACATGGCGCAGGTCATGCCGTAGGTTTTCTTGCCTACTTCGTTGGCGGGTGCCTCCGGTGCGGCAGCCGTGGCTGGCGGTGCGACGCTTTCGGTCGGGGGCGCCGGCGGAGCCGACTGCGCGGCCTCTTCCTGCTGGCCGCAGGCGGCGAGCAGCAGGGCAGTGGTGGCGGTCAGGACAACGATGATCTGCTTCATGTCGGGCTCCTAGAGTTAATCGTCAAGGGTCGCGGCTGCCGAGCGGACACAGGTCCAGGATAGCCATGCAGGTCGCGAGGATAAAAGAAGTTCGAAGTATACCACTTTCATTCGGGCCTGAATCCTGTCTGGATCAAGGCGTCCAAGCCCATCCTGTTGTGGATTGGCGACAGATTGGGGATCACTGCTGGTTATGCGACTATGCTTAGGGATACCCGCTGCGCGCTTGACCGGGCACGGGGAGACGGTGCTAACGTGGGGCCGTCTGAATGCAACTGCTGTGTATCACTCATCCAAGGAGAATAAAATGTCGATCAATCCTGCTAAATTCCTGCTTGGTCTCGTATGCGCCCTGGCCCTCGCGGCAGGGTCCTTCAGTACAGCCTTTGCCGGCATGGTCGGTACCGAACAGCTGCTGGTTGCCGAACAGGTGCAGATGGACCGCGCGCAATTGCTGGCCACCCTGTCCCGCGCCGATGTGAAGCAGCAGTTGAGCGACATGGGCGTGGATCCGCGCCAGGCCGCCGAGCGTGTGGCGCGCATGACCGATGCCGAGATCGCGGCGCTGTCCGAGGGCCTTGGCGACTTGCCTGCCGGTTCGGGCGTGCTGGGTGCCGTCGTGTTGATCTTTGTCGTATTCGTGATCACCGACGTGATCGGCGCCACGGACATCTTCCCCTTCATCCATCCGGTTAACTAGTCAGGGGGCTTTACTCCTGCTTGCGGGCCATTTTCCCACCGGCCTGGCGGCACTGTTGGCCAGCCTGCTGCTGGCCGGCTGTGCTTTGACGCCGCACACCCGTTCGTTGACGACATCCCCGCCGGCCGGGCTGTCGGAATACGTCGAGCTTGTCGATGTGCCCTTCTTCCCACAAGAGGCCTATCAATGCGGCCCCGCTGCCCTGGCCACCCTGTTACAGGACCAGGGCGTCCCGGTGGAGCCCGACGCACTGGTGGACGAGGTCTATGTGCCGGCCCGGCAGGGCAGCCTGCAGGCGGAGATGCTGGCGGCGGCCCGGGCACGGGAGCTGGTGGCCTACCCCCTGCGCCCGGAACTGGCCGCGATCCTGCGTGAAGTGGCCGCTGGGCGGCCGGTGCTGGTGCTGCAGAACCTGGGCCTTTCCTGGCTGCCGTATTGGCACTATGCCGTGGTTGTGGGCTATGACCTGGCGCGCGGTGAGATCGTTCTGCGCTCCGGCCTGCATGAGCGTCATGTGAATGGCTTAGCGCGTTTCGAGCATACCTGGCGCCGTGCCGGCCGCTGGGCCTTCGTGGTGACCCCGCCGGACAGGCTGCCCGCCACTGCGCAACCCTTGCCCTGGCTGCAGGCCGCCCATGCCCTGGAGAGTACCGGACAGCTGGCGGTCGCCGCCCAAGCCTATGCCACGGCCACGCGCCAGTGGCCGGAACAAGCGGCAGGCTGGTTCGGCCTGGCTAACACGCACTACGCACTGGGTCGCTATGCCGAAGCGGAAATCGCGCTGCATGCATTGTTGAAACGTGAGCCGGGGTTGGCCATGGCCTGGAACAACCTGGCCCATGTGCTGGCAGCACGCGGCTGTGGCGCACAGGCACGCCAGGCAGCCGCCCGCGCCCTGCGGCTGGAGCCGCGTGATACCCGCTACCGGAGCACCGCGGAGCAGATGCAGGAAGTGAAGGAAGGCGAGGGATGTTTCAATGGGGTCAGACTCGATTGACCCCATTAGAAAGGTTCAGTCCTCTGTTTTGTGCTTGTACTCGCACAGGTCCTCGATCACACAACTCCCGCAGCGCGGCTTGCGGGCGATGCAGGTATAGCGCCCGTGCAGGATGAGCCAGTGGTGGGCATCGTGGCGGAATTCCTCCGGCGTGAACCTCTCCAGCTTGCGCTCCACTTCCAGCACGTTCTTGCCCGGGGCGATGCCGGTGCGGTTGGCGACGCGGAAGATGTGGGTGTCCACGGCGATGGTGGGCTGGCCGAAGGCGGTGTTGAGAATGACATTGGCGGTCTTGCGGCCCACGCCGGGCAGGGCCTCCAGGGCGGCGCGTTCGTGCGGAACCTGGCCGCCGTGTTTCTCCACCAGCATTTCGCAGGCTTTGATGAGGTTTTTGGCCTTTGTGTTGAACAGGCCGATGGTCTTGATGTGTTCCCTCAGGCCTTCCTCGCCCAGCCGCAGCATGGCCGCCGGGGTTTTGACCTTGTCGAACAGCGCGGCGGTAGCCTTGTTGACCCCTTTGTCGGTGGCCTGGGCCGACAATGCCACCGCCACCAGCAGCTGGAATTCGTTACCGTAGTGCAGCTCGGTGGTGGGGGCGGGGTTTTCGGTGCGCAGGCGGGTGAAGATCTCGATCCGTTTCTGTTTGTTCATACCGGCTGGCTGGCGGGGGCGGCCTCGGGTTCCTCGATCTTGCGGGGGCGGGCGTGCAGGCGGCCGTCGATGATGTTCTTGAGGGCGATGAGCAGGCCCAGACCGATGAAGGCGCCCGGTGGCAGGATGGCGATAAGGAACCCACGGTAATCGGCCAGGAGTGTGATGCCGAGGTCTCGCGCCGCTTCGCCGAACATCAGGTGGGCGTTGGCGAACAGGGTCCCCTGGCCGATGATTTCGCGCATGCCGCCCAGGGCCATGAGCACCAGGGTGAAGCCGACGCCCATCGTTAACGCATCGATGAAGGCGGGCAGTACCGGTTGCTTGGAAGCAAAGGACTCGGCGCGACCGATGATGGCGCAGTTGGTGACGATCAGGGCAATGAAGATGCCGAGGATCTTGTACAGCTCGTGGAAGTAGGCGTTCATCATCAGCTGCACCACAGTCACCGTGGAGGCGATCACCACCACGAACACCGGGATGCGCACCTCGGGCCGCACCAGCTTGCGGATCAGCGAGATGGTCACGCTGGAGACCACCAGGGTGAAGGTGGTGGCCAGGCCGAGGCCGATGGCATTGACCAGGCTGGAGGTAATGGCCAGCAGTGGACACAGGCCGAGCAGCTGCACCAGGCCGACATTGTTGGTCCAGAGGCCGTCACGGGCGATGGTCTTGAGTTCGCTGTTTGCCATCTGTGTTCTGCCTTCGGTTATAGAATTTCCTGGCGGTATTGTAGGAGCGGGCTTCGCCCGCGAAAGGACCAGGCACGAACCTTTCGCGGGCAAAGCCCGCTCCTACTCCAGTCCGGTTACCGGCGCGAACAGGTCTTCGCGATGCCGGTCGAAGTATATCAGGCTTTTACGCACTGCATTCACCACTGCGCGCGGGGTTACCGTGGCGCCGGTGAACTGGTCGAAGACCCCGCCATCGCGGCGTACCCTCCACTGGGCGGCGGGGGGATTGCCGAGACTGCGGCCATCGAAATCCAGAATCCAGTCGCTGCGTTCGGCCTCGATGGCATCGCCCAGCCCCGGGGTTTCCCGGTGACTGAGCACCCGCACACCAATCAGGGTGCCTTCGGGGTCGATGCCCACCAGCAGCCGGATGGCACCGCTGTAGCCATCCGGTGCCTCCGGTGTCAGCACCAGGGCCACCGGTTCGCCATTACGACGCGCACGATAGACCTGTACGGGATCACGGCTGCCGAGCAGGGTAGGATCCTGTACCTCGATGACATCGCGGAACAGATCATTGGTGTGGCTGTCCGGCGGCACCAGCACATGCAGGTTGCGCAGGAGGGCGGCGCGTTCATTGGCGGCGATGCGTGCCTTGGTGTTCTCGAAGGTGTAGGCCACCAGCGTCGCACCGATGACGGTGAACAGGCTCAACAGGATACCGGTGAACAGGATGGTGCGGTAACGCATGTCAGCCCTTGTGCCCGAAGCTGCGCGGCCGGGTATAGTAATCGATGGTGGGTGCCGCCATGTTCATGAGCAGCACGGCAAAGGCCACGCCATCGGGATAGCCGCCCCAGGTGCGGATGACATACACCAGCAGGCCGATGCCGGCGCCGAAATAGAGGCGACCACGTGCTGTGGTGGCGGCGGACACAGGATCGGTAGCGATGAAGAAGGCACCGAGCATGGTGGCGCCACTGAACAGATGGAACAGTGGCGAGGCATACTGATCCGAATCACCCAGGTGGAACAGGCCGGAGACCAGGAACAGGGTGCCCAGCATGGCCACCGGGATCTGCCAGCGGATTACCTTGAAGTAGAGCAGCACCAGGCCCCCCACCAGGAACCAGAAATTGATCCATTCCCAACCGGTGCCGCCATAGTTCCCGAACAGGGGGCTGGTGGTGATTTCCGACAGCGTTTCGTTAAGCCCCAGCCGCGTCTTCATGCTGTCCAGTGGCGTGGCCGCGGTGAGCGCGTCGATACCAAGGCCAGGGGGCAGGGCGCCGGTGAACACCAGCCGCAAGCTGTCGACCAGGTCCAGGGTTGTGGCGCCCAGCGAAGCGGGTGGCACCCACAGGGTCATCTCTCGTGGGAAAGAGATCAGCAGTACCACGTAGCCGACCATTGCCGGGTTGAAGGGGTTGTAGCCAAGCCCGCCATAGAGATGTTTGGCCAGCACGATGGCGAACAGGGTGCCGAGGACCGCGATCCACCATGGCGCCAGCGGCGGCAGCGCCAGGGCCAGCAATAATCCGGTGACCGGGGCACTGAAGTCCGCCAGGGTAGGTAATATCGCGCGGCCGCGCAGCCGTAGCATGAGGGCCTCGGCCGCCACCGCCGTCACACCCGCGAGCAGCAGGTTGATGATTACACCCCAGCCCAGTAGCCACCAGGCGCAGAGAATACCGGGCAACAGGGCGAGCATGAGTAGTTGCATCATGCGCGCCACCTGGGATGGCACCGGGAGATGGGGCGAGCTGGGAGTGGGAAAATCCATCAGTCCTGCACTCCACTGTCGGTGTCGGCCTTGTGGTTCCGGGCGGCGGCACGGCGGCGTTTGGCCTCCTCGATCTGGCG
This sequence comes from Gammaproteobacteria bacterium, assembly GCA_035462005.1. Classification (GTDB taxonomy): domain Bacteria; phylum Pseudomonadota; class Gammaproteobacteria; order DSM-19610; family DSM-19610; genus JAIVHA01. Next base: position 10,016 of record DATHUT010000148.1, read on the forward strand.
CTGTTGCTCGGGCGTGAGATTGTCGGTGTTGCGGGGCGTGTCGTCGGCCTCGGTCTTGCGGGCCTTGACCCGTTCCAGGGCGGCGGCGATGGCGGCCTTCCTGGGGTCGTCATCGCCCGCCGGGGTATCCAGTGCCTTGCGCTTCTGTCTGTGGCGTTCAGCCTTCTCGCGCTTCTCCCGTTCCAGGCGTTCGAGACGGAATTCGTGGCGCTGGCGGGCGAGGTCGGCCTTCTCGCGTTCGCGCTCCTGGTCCCAGATTTCCGTCTTGGCATAGCGGAAATATTGCACCAGGGGGATGTGGCTGGGGCACACCTGGGCGCAACAGCCACATTCGATGCAGTCGAACAGGTCGTATTCCTGCACCGCGTCGAGGTCGCGCGCATGGGCATGCCAGTAGAGTTGTTGCGGCAACAGATTCGCGGGACAGGCCACGGCGCATTCGCCGCAGCGGATACAGGGCAGCTGTGGTTCCGCTACAGGCAGGGTGACATCCGTAGCGGCCAGGATGCAGTTGCAGGTCTTGATCACCGGGAGTTGGTCGCTGGGCAGGGCGATGCCCATCATGGGGCCGCCCATGAGCAGGCGCCGTACATCCTGGGTGTAGCCGCCGCAAAAGGTGATGAGTTCGGCGATCGGAGTGCCGATGGGCACTTCGAGGTTACGCGGCTCGGCCACGCCATCACCACTGACGGTGACAACGCGGGATACCAGGGGATGGCCCCGGGTCAAGGCCTGGTACACGGCCGCCGCCGTGCCCACATTGTGGCAAAGGATGCCCAGGTCTGCCGGCAGGCCCTGGCTCGGTACTTCGAGGCCGGTGAGCACCTGGATCAACTGTTTTTCGCCACCGGCGGGATAACGGGTGGGTACTGCCACCACCTCGATACCCTCGTCCGGACCCTGGGCCAGGGCTGCGCGCAGGGCCTCCATGGCCTCTGGCTTGTTGTCCTCCACGCCGATGACGCACTGGGCGGCATTCAGCACATGGCGCAGAATGCGCAGCCCCGCAATGATGTCCGCGGCTCGTTCTCGCATCAGCAGGTCATCACAGCTGATATAGGGTTCGCACTCGGCACCGTTGAGTACCAGCAGATCGATCCTGCGTTCGAGCCCGGTATTGAGTTTCACCGAGGCGGGGAACCCGGCCCCGCCCAGGCCAACGATGCCGGCGTTGCGGATCAGGTTGCGCAGTTCGACGGGGTCACGTTGCAGGACATCGTTCACCCCGGCGAGTGTGGGCAGCCATTCATCCTTGCCATCGGTATCGATGACGATACAGGGGGCGGACAGGCCGGAGGGGTGTGGTACCGGGAGTTCGGCGATCGCCGTCACCGTGCCGGAGCTGCTGGCGTGCACCGGGGCGCTGATGTAGCCCTCCGCGGCGGCGATCATCTGCCCCTTGTAGACCTGTTCGCCGGGCTTGACCAGTGGCACGGCGGGTATGCCGATGTGCTGGGACAGGGGCAGGATCAGCCGCTTGGGCAGGGGCAGGCGCGCGATCGGCCGGGTGGTGCTGAGGCCCTTGTGGGAGGCCAGGCGCAGGCCGCCGGGGAAGCGATGCAGGTGGCGGAAGTCGTAGCTCATACCTTTGCCGCCTGGATGAGTTCCCGCAGGTTCATGCCGCTGGCCTCGTCATCGGGACTGGGCCATTTCCAGGATTCGATATCGGTCTCGACCGGTACCATGTGGATGCAGTCCACCGGGCAGGGGGCCAGGCACAGTTCGCAACCGGTGCATTCACTTTCGATGACCGTGTGCATCTGCTTGGCGGCGCCGAGGATGGCATCCACCGGGCAGGCCTGGATGCACAGGGTGCAGCCGATACAGACGTTCTCGTCGATGATGGCGACGCGCTTGCCCTTGTGCTCGCCGTGCTCCTCGTTGAGTGGGACGAAATCACGGCCCAGCAGGTCGGCCAGGGCACGGATGCCGGCCTCGCCCCCGGGCGGGCACTGGTTGATGTCCGCCGTGCCGGCGGCGATGGCCTCGGCATAGGGGCGGCAGCCGGGAAAGCCGCACTGGCCGCACTGGGTCTGGGGCAGGATGGCGTCGATCTGGTCCACCACCGGGTCCGACTCCACATGGAAACGGATGGCGGCAAAGCCCAGCATCAGGCCGAACAGGCCACCCAGCACGCCGAGCGCCAGCATGGCGGCGAGGATGGGGTAGGCCGCGAGCAGTTCCATGCCCGGGCTAGCCCTTGACCAGGCCCGAGAAGCCCATGAAGGCCAGTGACATCAGGCCGGCGGTGATCAGGGCGAGGGCCGGGCCCTTGAAGGCCCGCGGTGCATCTCCCACGGCGATGCGTTCACGCATGGCGGCGAACAGGATCAGTACCAGCGAGAAACCCAGCGCGGCACCGAAGCCATACACGGCGGACTGCAGGAAGCCGTGCTGGTGCTGCACATTGAGTAGCGCCACGCCGAGCACGGCACAGTTGGTGGTAATGAGCGGCAGAAAGATGCCCAGCACCTGGTAGAGCAGGGGGCTGGTCTTGTGCACGAACATCTCGGTCAGCTGTACCACCACGGCGATGACCAGGATGAAGGTGATGGTACGCAGGTATTCCAGCCCCAGTGGCGCCAGCAGGTATTCATTGGCCAGGTAGCTGCACACCGAGGACAGGGTCAACACGAAGGTAGTGGCCAGCGCCATGCCGGTGGCGGTCTCCAGCTTGCGCGACACACCCATGAAGGGGCACAGGCCGAGGAACTGCACCAGCACGAAGTTGTTCACCAGCACGGTGCTGATCAGGATGAGGAAGAACTCGGTCATGTCGTTCGCGGTTCCCGATACCTAGGTGTTCGAAAAGTGCTTTAAGACAAAGGTGCAAATAACGTCAAGGAAGTCCTGAGCCACTCATCGAAGCTGTCATTGCGAGGCGCGCAGCGCCGCGGCAATCTCCAAACGTCGGACTCCGCATTACGAGATTGCCGCGCTTCGCTCGCAATGACGGAACAATCAGGGGCTCCTCGATGAATGCCCGGGCTTACTTTACCCGCATACCCGGTTGCGCGCCTTCATCGGGGTGCAGCACCCACAGCTCCTCGCCACCCGGACCCGCGGCCAGCACCATGCCCTCGGAGACGCCGAACTTCATCTTGCGCGGTGCCAGGTTGGCCACCATGACCGTGAGCTTGCCCTCCAGGTCGCCGGGCGCGTAGGCCTGCTTGATGCCGGCGAATACGTTGCGGGTCTCGCCGCCGCCGATGTCCAGGGTGAGCGCGAGCAGCTTGTCCGCGCCTTCCACGCCGCTGGCCTTCAGGATGCGCGCGATGCGCAGGTCCAGTTTGGCGAAATCCTCGATGCCGATGGTGTCGGCAATGGGATCGCGCGGCGGTACGGCGGCGGTTTCCGCGGCCGGCTCAGCGGCGGCGGCCAGGTCTTCGCGCGAGGCGGCGGTCATGGCCTCGATGGCGGCGGGATCGATGCGCGTCATCAATGGCTTGA
>DATHUT010000149.1:0-1634 GCA_035462005.1 Gammaproteobacteria bacterium
GGCGCCTTCCTGTTGCTGCTAGCCGCGATGGGACTGGAGCGCCATATCTCCGGGCGCGCGCTCATTTCCAATGTCGTGGGCATCGACTGGCTGCTGGCCGGCCACATGGGCGTGGCCGTGTTTGGCCTGATCCTGGTGGAACAGTTGATCCGCAATGTGCGCCCCGAATCCCGTCGCGCCGTGAAGTACCTGTGCGTGGGGGTCGGCGGCCTGTTCGTGTATGACTTCTACCTCTATTCCGACGCCCTGCTGTTCCAGCGCGTCGATGGCGCAGCCTTCCAGGCGCGCGGCATTGTCAATGCCCTGGTGGTGCCAGTGATCGCCGTCGCCATGATGCGCGACCCTCACTGGTCCCTGGAGGTGCATGTGTCACGGCGGGCGGTGTTCCACACCGTGGCCCTGCTGGGTACCGGTACCTACCTGCTGGCCATGGGCGTGGGCGGCTATTTCGTGCGCAGCTATGGCGGCAGCTGGGGGGCGGTCGCCCAGGTGATCTTTCTGTTTGCGGCCCTGCTGCTGCTGGCGGTGCTGTTGTTCTCCGGCCAGCTGCGCGCCCGGCTGCGGGTGATCATCAGCAAGCATTTCTTCCACTTTAAGTACGAATACCGCGACGAATGGCTGCGCTTCATCCACACCCTGTCCACCGGGGCGGCCGATGACGGCCTGCGCGAGCGTGCCATCCAGGCCATGGCCAACATCCTCGACAGTCCCGGCGGCCTGCTCTGGTTGCGTCGCGACCCGGATCGCTACGAGTGCATGGCGGGTTGGTGCATGAGCCCGGTGGAGGATGGCAACCTGCCGGCGGACAGTCATTTCCCCCGTTTCCTGGAGCAGGAGCAGTGGGTCGTCAACCTGGAGGAGTTCGAGCAGGACCGCAAGCATTATGGCGACCTGCAGGTGCCGGCAGTCATTGATCGTATCCCCGAAGCCTGGGTGATCGTGCCGCTGCTGTTGCATGAACGCCTGACCGGATTCGTGTTGCTGAGCCGCTCCCCTGTGGCGCGCGAGTTCAACTGGGAGGACTACGACCTGTTGCGTACCATCGGCCAGCAGGCGGCGGCCCACCTGGCGCAGCTGGATGTGTCCAAGGCGCTGGCCGACGCCAAGCAGTTCGAGGCCTGCAGCCAGTTGTCCGCCTACGTGATGCATGACCTCAAGAACCTGATTGCCCAGCTTTCCCTGGTGGTGACCAATGCCGCCAAACACAAGCACAATCCCCAGTTCATGGAGGATGCGGTCACTACCGTGGAGAATTCCGTGAACAAGATGAGCAGCCTGCTGGCGCACATCCGTAGCGGCGGGGCCAAGGCCGGCGAGACCAAGGACGTGGACGTGTGCGAGATGCTGCTCGATGTCTGCCAGACCATGTCCTCTGGACTGCCGACGCCGAAGCTGGATTGCCAGGCGACCGGCGTCCGGGTGCGCTGCAACCTGGATCGCTTCGCCGCCGTGGTGGGCCATGTGATCCGCAATGCCCAGGACGCCACCCCCGACGACGGCCGCCTCATGGTGCGCCTGTTCAAACAGAATGACCGGGCCGTGGTGGAGGTGCAGGACACCGGCGCCGGCATGGAGCAGGCCTTCATCCAGGAACAGCTGTTCCGACCCTTCGTCAGCACCAAGGGGGCCTCGGG
>DATHUT010000150.1:0-3635 GCA_035462005.1 Gammaproteobacteria bacterium
TCGGAGATCGAGCGCATCGGCCGTTCCGCCTTCGAGATCGCCCGCAAGCGCGGCAAGAAGCTCTGTTCCGTGGACAAGGCCAACGTCCTGGAGGTCACCGAGCTGTGGCGCGAGGTGATGATCCGGCTGGGCAAGGACTACCCCGACGTGGAGCTGTCCCACATGTACGTGGACAATGCGGCCATGCAGCTGGTGAAGTGTCCCAAGCAGTTCGATGTCATGGTCACCGATAATATGTTCGGGGATATCCTTTCCGACGCCGCCGCCATGCTCACCGGTTCCATCGGCATGCTGCCTTCGGCATCCCTGGATGCTAATGGCAAGGGCATGTACGAGCCCATCCACGGTTCCGCCCCGGATATCGCCGGCCAGGGGGTGGCCAATCCCCTGGCCACCATCCTTTCCGTGGCCATGATGCTGCGTTACAGTCTCGACGCGGGGGCCGCCGCCGAGCGTATCGAGCTTGCTGTGGGCCGGGTGCTGGACCAGGGGTTGCGTACCCCGGACATCATGGCCGCCGGCATGCAGCAGGTGGGTACCGCCGCCATGGGCGATGCCGTAGTGGCAGCGCTATAGACTCGAACTGTGATCCACTCCACAGGTGGATCCTGGGCATTTTGCTTTAATCACACGCCTTACAAGGAATACAACGATCATGACCCGGAAATTTGATGTTGCCGTGGTGGGTGCGACTGGCGCCGTCGGTGAAGCCATGATGGAGATCCTGGAGGAACGCGAGTTTCCCGTTAACAATCTCTATCCCCTGGCCAGTGAACGTTCCGCTGGCAAGACCCTGCGTTTTCAGGGCAAGTCCATCGAGGTCACCAATCTGGCGGAGTTTGATTTCTCCAAGGCGCAGATCGGCCTGTTCTCCGCCGGCGCTTCCATTTCCGAGGAATATGCCCCCAAGGCCGCGGCTGCGGGCTGCGTGGTGGTGGACAATACCTCCCAGTTCCGCTACGACACGGACATCCCGCTGGTGGTGCCGGAGGTGAACCCGGAGGCCATCGCCGACTACAAGAACCGGGGCATCATCGCCAATCCCAATTGTTCCACCATCCAGATGCTGGTGGCCCTGAAACCCATCTATGACGCCGTAGGCATTACCCGCATCAACGTGGCCACCTACCAGGCCGTGTCGGGCACGGGCAAGGAGGCGATCGAGGAACTGGCCGGCCAGACGGCGCGCCTGCTCAACGGCAAGTCCATCGAAAGCAAGGTGTACCCGAAGCAGATCGCCTTCAACGTACTGCCCCACATCGATGTGTTCAAGGACAACGGCTATACCAAGGAAGAAATGAAAATGGTCTGGGAAACCCAGAAGATCTTCGGCGACATGGACATCCGGGTGAACCCCACCTGCGTGCGCGTGCCGGTATTCTTCGGGCACTCGGAGGCCGTGCATCTCGAGACCCGCGACAAGATCACGGCCGAGCAGGCGCGTGCCCTGTTGAAGAAGGCGCCGGGTGTGGTAGTGCTGGATAAACACGAGGATGGCGGCTATCCCACGCCGGTGACCGAGGCAGCCACCCGTGACCCTGTGTTCGTCGGGCGCATCCGCGAGGACATCTCCCACGAGCGAGGTTTAGATTTGTGGGTGGTCGCCGATAATGTGCGCAAGGGGGCGGCCCTCAACAGCGTGCAAATCGCTGAAATATTGGTCAAAGAGTACTTGTAGGCTATATTCGGGCCGACAAACGGCCAGGCCGTCATCGTTGAATGAATACCCGTCCCAATGAAGGGACGGGGCCTGCAGAGTGGAAGCGGGCTAAACCGCCATGAAGGGGAGTACTATGTTCAGGAAATCGGCCTTGGCCATGGCCATGTGGGGAGCCTTGGCGGCGCAGTCCGCCCTGGCACTGGGCTTGGGGGATATCGAACTCAAGTCCGCGCTCAACCAGCCCCTGCGGGCGGAAGTGCAGCTGCTGTCCGTCACCGAAAGGGAACTGCAGGAACTGCGCGTCGCCCTCGCCTCTGCGGAGGTCTTCCAGCAAGCGGGTATCGATCGCCCGGCCTTTCTTTCCCATATCCGCTTCGAGCCCGTGCGCAAGCCCGATGGTTCGGCGGTGATCCAGCTCACCAGCCGCGAAGCCGTGCGCGAACCCTTCCTGGACTTCATGCTCGAAGTGGTGTGGGCCAACGGCAAGCTGGTGCGCGCCTATACCGTGCTGGTGGATCCGCCGGTCACCATGCCGGCTCCGGCCCCGACCGCCCAGCTACCGGCTGCCCGTGCGCCCGCCCCGGCACCGGCGCGGACGACCGCGCCACGCCCGGCGGTGACCCCGACACCTGCCGCCGATGTCGGCACCCATAGCGGTGATACCTACGGCCCCACCGGCCGCAACGACACCCTCTGGAACATTGCCGCCAAGGTGCGACCCGACGGCGTGGGCATGGAGCAGGCCATGCTGGGTCTGCTCAACGCCAATCCCGGCGCCTTCATCGGGCACAACATCAATACTCTCAAGGCGGGCTATGTGCTGCGCGTCCCCGATCGCGCCGAATTCACCTCCATCAGTACCGCCGACGCCAGCGCCGAGGTGCGCACCCAGAACCGGGAGTGGCGGGAAGGCCGGGTCCGGCCCACACCGGCCGAAACCGCTGCGCCCATGCCGTCACCGGCTCCTGCCGTGGCCGACAGCAAGCTGGAACTGACCGCTCCCGATGAGGAGGCTGTGGCCGCGGGTGCGGCCGCCGTGGCAGGCGAAGGGGACAACCTGGATGCCCTGCGCCGCGAACTGGTACTGGCCACCGAGGCTACGGAGGTACAGCGGGCCCAAAGCGAGCAGCTGGAATCCCGGCTGCAGGTTCTGGAAGAACAGATTGCCAAGATGCAACGGCTGATTGAGCTCAAGGATGATCAGCTGGCCATGCTGGCCAACCAGGCGGGCGAAACTGGCATCCCCGCTCCCGATTCCGCACCCGGGGAAACCAGCGGCGTCGATGCCCTGGAAGCGGAACTGTTTCAGGGCGAGGACACGGCCCCGCCAGCGGAAGCCGAGGCAGAGGGTGCGCTGGAAGCCATGCCTGGTGAAGACATGGCCGTCGCACCGCAACCGGAAACCGCACCGGAACCAACCATGGAGGCGACACCGCCGCAGGCCGCGCGGGTCGAGCCGCCTCCCTTCCAGGAGTCCCGCAGCCTGCTGGACCGGATCCTGGCCAATCCTCTCTGGCTCGGTGCCGGCGCGGTGGTGTTGGCCCTGCTGGTCCTGCTGGGTCTGCGCCGCCGTTCCACCAGTGAACCCGAATTCCAGGAAAGCATCCTGCAGGAACGGGAGGAACGGCCCACCCGTGCCTCGGCACCGGTAGTGCCGGATACCCCCCGGGCGGCCGAACCTGAGCCGGAATCACGGCCGCGGGAAAGCGATTCCTCCCTGCTGAGCGAATTCGCCACTTCCGATTTGGGCGCCATCCAGAACCAGAGTGAAGCCGATCCCCTGGCCGAGGCCGATGTATACCTTGCCTATGGCCGATATCAGCAAGCCGAGGACCTGATCCGTGATGCCCTGGAGGCCGAACCGGAGCGCGATGACTTCAACCTCAAGCTGTTCGAGATCTACGCCGCCGCCCAGAACCGTTCCGGTTTCGACGCCCATGCGGAGCAGGTGCTGGCGCGCCTGGAAAACCAGGAG
>DATHUT010000151.1:0-8026 GCA_035462005.1 Gammaproteobacteria bacterium
CTGGTGCTCCTGCTGGCGATGCTATTGCCCCGCTAGCCTGAAACAGGGCGTTTCATACTGATTACTGGCACCGGCCCGCCCCTGCATCACCCGTAGCGACGTACCTGTCGCCGGAAAAAAATTCCCGGTATAGTTAGCCACTCGCCGACCAATCCGAAGCAACAAACCCGTGAGAAAATAACGGTTTAAGCGGACCCAGCCACGACCTCCATGACCCTCAGTCTGATCATTTTCCTGCCCCTGCTGGGGGCCTTGCTGCCGCCCCTGTTCATCCGCCTGGGGCGCAGTGCCTGTGCCTGGTCGGCGGCCCTGCTCGCCGGTACAGCGCTGGCCATCCTGCTCTACCACAGCCCGGCGGTGTTCGCCGGCGAGACCCTGGTGTTCACGCAGCCCTGGCTGCCGGCACTGGGGCTGAACTTCAGTCTGCGGCTGGACGGCCTGGGCCTGCTGTTCGCGTTGCTGATCCTCGGCATCGGCCTGCTGATCATCCTCTATGCCCGCTACTACCTGTCGGAACACGACCCCATGGGGCGCTTCTACGGCATGCTGCTGTTGTTCATGGCGGCCATGCTGGGCATCGTGCTGTCCGAGAACCTGTTATTGCTGCTGGTGTTCTGGGAGCTGACCAGCCTGAGTTCATTCCTGCTCATCGGCTACTGGAAGCACCGCAGCGACGCCCGCCAGGGGGCGCGCATGGCGCTGGCCATCACCGGCGGTGGCGGACTGGCCATGCTGGCGGGCATCCTGCTGCTGGGGCATATCACCGGCAGCTATGAACTCTCGGTGGTGCTGGCCTCGGCGGAGCTGATCCAGGCCCATGCCCTGTACCCGGTCACCCTGGTGCTGATCCTGCTCGGCGCCTTCACCAAGTCGGCCCAGTTCCCCTTCCATTTCTGGCTGCCCCACGCCATGGCCGCGCCCACGCCGGTGAGCGCCTACCTGCATTCGGCCACCATGGTGAAGGCCGGCGTGTTCCTGCTGGCGCGGCTGTTCCCGGCCCTGTCCGGCACCGAGCTGTGGTTCTTTCTGGTGGCCGGCACCGGTACCGCGACCCTGCTGCTGGGTGCCTACCATGCGTTGTTCAAGCACGACCTCAAGGGCCTGCTGGCCTACTCCACCGTCAGCCACCTGGGCCTGATCACCTTGCTGTTCGGCATCGGCACGCCGCTGGCCGCCGTGGCCGGGGTGTTCCATATCATCAACCACGCCACCTTCAAGGCCTCGCTGTTCATGGCGGCGGGCATCATCGACCACGAGACCGGCACCCGCGACATGCGTCGCCTGGGCGGCCTGTGGCGCTTCATGCCGCACACAGCCACCCTGGCCATGGTGGCGGCGGCCTCCATGGCCGGGGTGCCGCTGTTCAACGGCTTCCTCAGTAAGGAGATGTTCTTTGCCGAGACCCTGCATGCCGGCTGGATGGGGGAATGGAGCTGGCTGCTGCCGCTGCTGGCCACCCTGGCGGCGCTGTTCTCCGTGGCCTACTCGGTGCGCTTCATCCATGACGTGTTCTTCGGCGCCGGCCCCAAGGACATCACGCGCACCCCCCACGAACCGCCGCGCTACATGAAGGTGCCGGTGGAGGTGCTGGTGGCCCTGTGCCTGCTGGTGGGCATATTGCCCGCCTGGACGGTGGCGCCGCTGCTGGCCACCGCCGCCACCAGTACCGTGGGCGCCGAGCTGCCCTACTACAGCCTGGCCATCTGGCACGGCTTCACCCTGCCGCTGCTCATGAGCTTGATCGCCCTCGTCGGTGGGGTGATTCTCTACCTGCTGCGCTTCCGGCTGTTCGCCCTGCATGACCGGATCTTCCCGCTCTGCGACGCCAAGGCATGGTTCGAGTGCGGCCTGGCCCGAACCATCGCCGTCTCGCACTGGCTCACCGCGTGGCTGGAAAACGGTTCCCTGCAGCGCTACGCCATGCTGCTGGTGGCCAGCGTGTTGGTCGTAATCGGTACCAGCCTGTGGGGCACGAACCTGACGGGACCGGTGACCATGGGCACGGTGGACGGTGTAACCCTGGCTGGCGCCCTGGTGCTTGCCGTCAGCGCCCTCGCCACCGTGATCTGGCACCGTCGCCGGCTGGCGGCCCTGGTGCTGCTCAGCGTGGTGGGCCTGGTAGTGTCGGTGGCCTTCGTGCGTTTCTCCGCGCCAGACCTGGCGCTGACCCAGTTGTCGGTGGAGATGGTCACCATCCTCCTGCTCATGTTGGCCCTGTATTTTCTGCCGCAACAAAGCCCGGCGGAGTCCTCCGCCGCACGCCGCTGGCGCGACGGCCTGCTGGCCGGCGGTGCAGGCCTGTCCGTGGCCGCGCTGGTGTGGGGCGTGCTCACCCGTCCCCTCGAGACCATCAGCGGTTATTTTCTGGAGCAGAGCGTACCCGGCGGTGGCGGCAGCAACGTGGTAAACGTCATCCTGGTAGACTTCCGCGGCTTCGACACCCTGGGTGAGATCACCGTACTGGCCATCGCCGCCTTCGGCATCTATGCGCTCCTGCAGGGCCTGCGCCTGCCTTCGCCCACCGCCGACGGGGAGGGCCGCCCCTGGGCGGAGGACCGCCATCCCCTGATCCTCAGCGCCGTGTCCCGGCCGCTGCTGCCACTGGCCCTGGTGGTGTCCCTCTATATTCTTCTCCGCGGCCACAACCTGCCCGGCGGCGGCTTCATCGCAGGCCTGGTCACCGCCGTGGCGCTGATCCTGCAATACGTGGCCAGCGGCGTGGTCTGGACCCGCGAACGGCTGCCCTTCGACTACATCAAGCTGACGGCCAGCGGCGTGCTGATCGCCACCCTCACCGGCGTGGCCAGCTGGTGGTTTGCCCACCCCTTCCTGACCTCCACCTTCGAATACGTACAGCTGCCGTTGCTGGGCAAGTTCGAGCTGGCCAGCGCCATGGTCTTCGATGTGGGCGTGTATCTGACCGTGGTGGGCAGCACGCTGTTGATCCTGGCCAACCTGGGCAAGCTGACCCTGGTGAGCCAACCCCACGAGGAGACCGAGTAATGGAACTGCTGGTCGCGATCATGATCGGCCTGTTGACCGCCTGTGGCATCTACCTGCTGCTGCGCGCACGCACCTTCCCCGTGATCATGGGCCTGACCCTGCTGTCCTATGCGGTCAACCTGTTCCTGTTCGTCATGGGCCGGCTGGGTGAGACCCAACCCGCGGTGATCGGTGTCGGTGACGGACAGTACACCGATCCCCTGCCGCAAGCCCTGGTACTGACCGCCATTGTCATTGGCTTTGCCATGACCGCCTTCGTGGTCACCCTGGCGCTGCGTGCCCGTGGCGAACTGCACAGTGATCATGTGGACGGCGACGCGGACCCGCGGGGGCCCGGGGCATGACGCACACCATCATCCTGCCGGTCCTGCTGCCCCTGTTGACGGCACTGGTACTGCTGTTCGGCAGCCAGCGTAGCCTGGCCTGGAAACGGGGCGTCTCGTTGGCCGCCACCGCTGCCCTGCTGCCCCTAGGCCTGTTGTTGCTGCAACAGGCATACAGCGGGGCCTATGGGGTTTATGCCGTGGGGGACTGGGTGGCGCCCTTTGGCATCGTGCTGGTGCTGGATCGTCTGTCCGCCCTCATGCTGCTCCTCACCGCCCTGCTGAGCCTGCCGGCGCTGCTCTACGCCAGTCATGGGGATGACAATACCGGACCGAATTTCCATGCCCTGTTCCAGTTCCAGCTCATGGGCCTGAACGGCGCCTTCCTCACCGGCGACCTGTTCAACCTGTTCGTGTTCTTCGAGGTGCTGCTGATCGCCTCCTATGCGCTGCTGCTGCATGGCGCGGGGCCGGCGCGCAGCCGCGCGGGCCTGCACTACGTGATCCTCAACCTGGTGGGTTCCGGCCTGTTCCTGCTCGCCGTCGGCACCCTCTACGGCATCACCGGCACCCTCAACATGGCCGACCTGGCGGTGCGCGTGGCCGCCGCCGGTCCCGCGGACGCACCCCTGCTGCGCGCCGCCGGCCTGCTGCTGCTGGTGGTGTTCGCGCTGAAGGCGGCACTGCTGCCGCTGTACTTCTGGCTGCCACGCGCCTACAGCGCCGCCAGCGCGCCGGTGGCGGCGCTATTCGCCATCATGACCAAGGTGGGCGTCTACTCCATCGTGCGGGTGTACAGTCTGATCTTCGGCGCCCAGGCGGGGCTGCTCGCCGACACGGCGCTGGCCTGGCTCTGGCCGCTGGCGCTCGCCACCCTGGTGCTCGGCGCCCTGGGCGCCCTGGCGGCGCGGGAACTGCGCACCCTCATCGCCTACCTGGTGGTGGTCTCGGTGGGCACCCTGCTGGCCGGCTTCGCCCTCAACAACACCGACGCCCTCGCCGCCTCGCTCTATTACCTGCTGCACTCCACCCTAGTGGCCGGCGGGCTGTTCCTGCTGGCCGGGCTGATCCGCATGCAACGTGGCGGCGAAGGCGACCAGTTGCACCCCGCCGCGCCGGTCAGCCAACCGGCCCTGCTCGGCAGCCTGTTCTTCATCGCGGCCGTGGCGGTGGTGGGAATGCCTCCGCTATCGGGCTTCATCGGCAAGCTGTTGCTGTTGTCCTCGGTGACACCGGGCACGCAACTGATCTGGCTGTGGGCCATCGTACTGGGAAGTGGCCTGCTGGCCCTGATCACACTGAGCCGCGCCGGCAGCCAGCTGTTCTGGAGCACCCTGGAGATCACCCCAGTGGCGCCACGCGCCGACCGCCTGCGCCTGGCCAGTGTGGTGCTGCTGCTGGCCTCCGCGCCGCTGCTCAGCCTGTTCGCCGAACCTGTCCACCGCTACACCCAGGCCACGGCCGCGCAACTGTATGCCCCGGCGGGCTATATTCACGCCGTGCTCGGCGAGCGCGACACCCCGCGCCTGACCATTGGTCTGGAGGAACGGCCATGATCGCCCCACGCCGCTGGCTGCCCCATCCCCTGCTCAGCCTGTTGCTGCTCATCCTCTGGCTGCTGCTGTTCAACACCGTGTCCCTGGCCCATGTACTGTTTGGCCTGCTGCTCGGCATCCTGATGCCGCTGTTCACCAAGCGCTTCTGGCCCGGCAGCCCGCGCGTGCGGCGCCCCCTGCACCTGGCGCGCTATGGCCTGCTGGTGCTGGGGGACATCCTCATCGCCAATGTACAGGTGGCCTGGCTCATCCTGGGGCCGGTGAAAAAACTGCGCCCGGCCTTCGTGACCTACCCCCTGGATCTGCGTGAGGATTTCAGCATCACCCTACTGGCCAGCACCGTATCCCTCACCCCCGGCACGGTGTCCGCCGACGTCAGCCTCGATGGTCGCACCCTGCTCATCCACACCCTGGACGTGGATGATGAGGCGGCGCTCATCGCCCACATCAAACAGCGTTACGAAACGCCCCTGCGGGAGATATTCGAATGCTAGCATTTGTCATCCCCATCGCCTTTACCCTCATGTCACTGGCACTGCTGCTCAACCTGTGGCGCGTTGTGCGCGGCCCCGACCTGCCTGACCGCATCCTGGCCCTGGACACCCTGTACATCAACAGCATCGCCCTGCTGGTGTTGTTCGGTATCCACCTCGACACCATGATCTATTTCGAGGTGGCCCTGCTCATCGCCATGATGGGCTTCGTCGGCACAGTGGCCGTGGCCAAGTACCTGCTGCGCGGCGACATCATCGAATAGGGAGGAAATCGGCATCATGGAAACCATCATCGAGGCCCTGGTGGCCCTGTTCCTGCTCATCGGTGCGATCTTCGCCCTGGTCGGCTCCATCGGGCTGGCGAAGCTGCCGGATTTCTTCATGCGCCTGCACGGCCCCACCAAGGCCACCACCCTGGGCGTGGGCGGCATGATCGTCGGCTCGGTGCTCTACTTCTCCACCCGCGGCCACGGCCTGAGCCTGCACGAGTTGCTCATCACCCTGTTCCTGTTCATCACCGCGCCCGTCAGCGCCCACATGCTGGCCAAGGCGGCGCTGCACCTGCGGCTGCGCAATGACTCCAAGACCCGCAATGTACCGTATGAATAAATTTCTGGTCACCCCTGGATTCCGGCGTGCGCCGGAATGACGATATAAAGAATCGATCCATAATAATGGGCTCACGGACAACGCCATGCCATCGATCCTTTCCATTTCACAGCTCAACAAGACCTATGCCTCCGGCCTGGCAGCCCTGCGTAACATCGACCTCGAGATCCGCCGGGGCGAGATCTTCGCCCTGCTCGGCCCCAATGGGGCGGGCAAGACCACGCTGATCAGCATCGTCTGCGGCATCGTCACGCCCGGTACCGGCAGCGTTCGCATCGACGGCCACGACATCATCGACGACTACCGTGCCGCGCGCGCCATGGTCGGTCTGGTCCCACAGGAACTGCACACGGACATGTTCGAGACCGTGTGGGAAACGGTGAGTTTCAGCCGCGGGTTGTTCGGACTCGCGGCCAACCCGGCGCACATAGAACAGGTGCTGCGCGACCTGTCCCTGTGGGACAAGCGCAAGGCGGAAGTCATGACGCTCTCGGGCGGGATGAAGCGCCGCGTCCTGATCGCCAAGGCGCTCGCCCACGAACCCAAGGTCCTGTTCCTCGATGAACCGACGGCGGGCGTGGATGTGGAACTGCGCCGCGACATGTGGGCCCTGGTGCGGAAACTGCGTGACACCGGTGTCACCATCATCCTCACGACCCATTACATCGAGGAGGCCGAGGAGATGGCGGACCGGATCGGCGTGATCCGCAGGGGCGAGCTGATCCTGGTCGAAACCAAGACGGAGCTGATGAAAAGACTCGGCAAGCGGCAACTCGCGCTGCAGTTGCAGGAGCCGCTGGAGAGGATTCCCGAGGAACTGGCCGCCTGGGACCTGAGCCTGACCGATGGCGGCAACATACTGGAATATTGCTTCGAGGCGGGGCAGGAGCATACGGAAATCCCCACTCTGCTGCGACGATTGCAGGATCTCGGCATCGAGTTCAAGGATCTCAACACCCGCCAGAGCAGCCTCGAGGAAATCTTCGTCGGACTGGTGAGCGAACGGAAAACCGCAACATGAATCAAACAGCGCACTTCAACCGCCACAGCGTCCTGGCCATCTACTGGTTCGAGATGTCCCGTTTCCGGCGCACGCTTTGGCAAAGCCTGGTAACGCCCGTGATCACGACGGTACTCTACTTCGTGGTGTTCGGCGCCGCCATCGGCCCACGCATGGGGGACATCGGCGGGGTTAGCTACGGGGCCTTCATCGTCCCTGGACTGATCATGCTGACCGTCTTTACCGAAAGCCTCAACAATGCCTCCTTCGGCATCCATATGCCGAAATTCACCGGCACCATTTACGAGTTGTTGTCCGCGCCCGTGTCGGCCTTCGAGGTGGTGTTTGCCTACGTGGGAGCAGCGGCGACAAAATCAGTGCTGATCGGGCTCATCATCCTTGCCACCGCCAGCCTGTTTACCCCCATCGACATCCAGTATCCCATCTCCATGGCCTTCTATCTGGTACTGGTCGCGATCGCCTTCAGCCTGGCCGGCTTTATCATCGGCATCTGGGCCAGGGGGTTCGAGGAACTCCAGTTCATCCCCATGCTGATCGTCACGCCCCTGACCTTCCTGGGCGGGGTCTTCTACTCCATCGATATATTGCCGGGCCTGTGGCGTACCCTGAGCCTGTTCAATCCCATCGTCTACCTGGTCAGCGGCTTCCGCTGGAGCTTCCACGGCAGCGGGGATGTCTCCATCGGCATCAGCCTTGCGGTGCTCACCGGTTTCCTAACGGCCTGCCTGGCCATCGTATGGTGGATCTTCCGGACCGGGTACCGGCTGAAGAGCTAGCGCCTTCCTCCCTAATAATTTCAAATAGTTATCCAATAAAGAGCCGGGCAGCGAGGGGGCGTTCTGCACGGACGGGCGAACTACACGCAGCGCGCAGGAACCTGCACTTGAAATTACTTTAAATTGTATTAAAGTTAATTTAATTTAAAGGCAAACCTGCAGGAGTCCTTGCGTTGAAAACCAGGGCCTACAACAACGAAACCCGGCGCCGGAAGAAAGCCGCGCTGAAGGAACGCATCGCTGC
>DATHUT010000152.1:0-3629 GCA_035462005.1 Gammaproteobacteria bacterium
CAGGGGTTCACGCAGGTCGCGGGCGATGCCATGGCTGCTGCGCTCGCGGTGTTTCTTGTCCACCAGGTTGACCTGGATATCACCCTGGTGCGCTTCGCTGCGTAAATAGTATTGCCGCACCAGGCCATTGAAATTGATGGGTGAGGCGCTGCCGGCGTAGAGCTGGTAGTCGCTTACCTCGGGCACCGTGGCCAGATGGGTGCCCAATTCCTGGAGTACCCGATTGGTCTGTTCCAGGCTGGTGCCCTCGGGCATGTCCACCACCACCTGGAATTCCGACTTGTTGTCGAAGGGTAGCATCTTGAGCACCACCCACTGCAGGGCTACCAGGCCGACCGATGCGACGATCAGCAACAACATCACCAGGGTCAGGCCGCGGCGCCGGCCGCGCCCTTCGTCGCCGCGCAGGAAGGGCAGCATGACACGCTGGAAGAAGCGGTCCATGGCACTGTCCTGGCCCGTGGCGACCTGGGCGTGACCGCCAAGGAAGCGAAAGCCCAGCCAGGGGGTGACCACGAAGGCCACGATCAGGGAGATCAGCATGCCGATGCTGGCGTTGATGGGGATGGGGCTCATATAGGGTCCCATCAGGCCGGAGACGAAGGCCATGGGCAGCAGCGCGGCGATGACGGTGAAGGTGGCGAGGATGGTGGGTCCTCCCACCTCGTCCACGGCGGCGGGGATGGCCTCGCGCAGCGTCTTGCCGCCCATGGCGAGGTGGCGGTGGATGTTCTCCACCACCACGATGGCATCGTCCACCAGGATGCCGATGGAAAAGATCAGGGCGAATAGCGACACGCGGTTGAGGGTGAAGCCCCAGGCCCAGGAGGCGAACAGGGTGATGGCCAGGGTGACCACCACGGCCACGCCGACAATGAAGGCCTCGCGCCAGCCCAGGGCCAGCAGTACCAGCACCACCACCGAGGTGGTGGCGAAGGCCAGCTTCTTGATCAGGGTCTGGGCCTTGTCATTGGCGGTGGCGCCATAGTCGCGGGTCACCGTCACCTCGATGCCATCGGGCAGGAACACGCCCTTGAGGGCATCGACCCGTTCAATGACCTGGCGCGCCACCCGCACGGCATTGGTGCCCGGTTGCTTGGCGATGGCCAGGGTCACGGCCGGGTGCAGGCCCGGGGCCTGGATGTTCTTTTCGGTTGCTGCCGCCGGGCCGGTGCCCATCCACACCAGCCGGCTCGGCTGGTCGGGACCGTGACGAACGCGCGCCACGTCCTCCAGGAACACGGGCGCGCCATTGTGCGTGCCCACCACCAGGCGGGCGACCTCCCCGGCGGACTGGAAGAACTCGCCGATCGTGACGGGAATCTCCTGGTCGTCCCGCACCATGGCGCCGTCGTGCTGCACCTGGTTGGCGAGCTGCAGGGACTGGCGCAGGTCGGTAATCGCCAGGCCGTGGCCGGCGAGCCGGGCGGCATCCAGTTCCACCAGCACGACCTGGCCCGGGCCGCCGAGGGTGTAGATGTCGCGGGTGCCGGGCACGCGCTTGAGTTCCGCCTCGAGGGTGTGGGCGACCCGTTCCAACTCATAGGCACCCAGCGCGGGATCCGTGGTCCACAGGGTGAGGCCCACGATGGGCACGTCATCGATGCCCTGGGGCTTGATGAGCGGCTGGCCCACGCCCAGGTTCCCGGGAAGCCAGTCCTGGTTGGAAAACACGGCATTGTAGAGTCGCACGATGGCGTTGGCGCGCTCCTCACCCACGGCGTATTCGACGGTGAGCACGGCCATGCCGGGGCGGGAGACGGAATAGATGTGCTTGACGCCTTCGATCTCCGACAGCACCTGTTCGGCGGGGGTGGTTACCAGATGCTCCACCTCGCGGGCGCTGGCGCCAGGGAAGGGGATGAACACGTTCGCGAAGGTGACATTGATCTGCGGCTCTTCCTCGCGCGGCGTCACCAGGACCGCGAACAGGCCCAGCAGCAAGCCCATCAGGGCCAGCAGGGGAGTGATTTCCGAATCCTGGAAGCGTTGCGCAATACGGCCCGAAATGCCCATGTGCCGTCCTCAGGATTGGCTGCGTTGCTGCTTGAGGGCGATGCCCGCTGCGATGGGATCCAGGGCAATGGTCTCGCCGGCGGACAGCCCGGCCAGCACGGCCACCTCACCGTTGCGGCGCTCGCCCAGGCGCAGTTGACGGAAGTACAGTCGTCCGTCTGCGTCCTGCACATAGACACCGGTCAGCTCACTGCGCTGGGCCACGGCCGTGGCGGGGATGAGCAGATGCGCGGTCTCGCCCACGGTGAAAGAGGTTTTGAGGAGCATGCCCGGATAAAGCCCCGGCAGGTCTTCCGGCAGGTTCACCCGCACCCGGAAACTGTGGCTGCCCGCCTCGGCGTAGGGGAACAGGGTAACCTCCTGGCTGGTCACCGTCCCGCCATCAGGCAATTCGATGCGGGCGGTCTGGTGGCGGCGAATGGCTTCGATATAGGTCTGGGGCACCTGGGTACGGAGGCGCAGGCGATTCAGGGACAGGCCCGACATCAGCGCCTGGCCGACATTCGCCGTTTCTCCCGCTTCCACATGGCGTTGGGTAACGATGCCGCTATAGGGCGCGCGCACCTGCGTGTGTTCCAGCTGCTCCTCCGCCTGGTTGAGGGCGGCCCGGGCAGCCTTGAGGCGCGCCTGGGCGGCTTCGGCTTCCGCTTTGGCGCGGTCCAGGCCGGCCCTGGATACCAGGTTCTCGGTGAACAACTGCTGGAAGCGCTGGAGTTCCGCTGCCGTCTCCCGCGTGCGGGCCTCGGCCTCGCGCAGGCCGGCCCGCGCGCGACTCAGCTCGGCCTGTTGGTCACGGTCCCGGAAACGGACCAACACCGCGCCGGCCTCCACGAAGTCGTCCACATCGAACAGCACCTCCTCGATACGGCCACTGACCTGGGAAGATACGGTGGCCTGATGCACAGCCTCCACCACACCGTCGAAGCGGCGCTCGACGGGCAGGGTTTGCAGTTCTACAAGCTGGGTGGCAAGGGGGACGTCCTGGGCGGCGAGGCCGGAGGGCAACAACAGCAACCACAGGAGTTGACGGGGGTTCCACATGGCATTCGGTTCCCTGGCTGGTCAGAGGTCAAACACGGATAACAGGAGCAAATTCCCCTATGGTCACCGCAAAGACGCAAAGGGCGCGAAGAAATTATAGAAGCAACATATCCCACAGGATAGCCGGTTCCAAGTTTCTTCGCGCCACGCGGGTAACAAGGCGGTTGCTTTTCTCTGCGCCCTTGGCGTTTTTGCGGTGAATAATTGGTGTATTACACCAATCCCTGCAGGTTGCGCCACAACGCCAAGGTGGGGCCGGACTGGTTCATGGTATAGAAGTGCAGGCCCGGCGCTCCCTGGCGCAGCAGGTTGGCGCACAGCTCCGTCACCACCTCCTCGCCGAAGGCGCGGATGGCGGTCCGGTCATCACCGTAGCCCTCCAGCCGTCTGCGGATCCAGCGCGGAATCTCGGCACCGCACATGTCGGAAAAACGCGCCAGCTGACTGTAATTGGTGATGGGCATGATGCCCGGCACGATGGGCAGGTCGATGCCCATGTGCTCGCAGTCGTCCACGAAGCGGTAGTAGGCATCGGGGCTGTAGAAATACTGGGTGATGGCGCTGTTGGCGCC
>DATHUT010000153.1:0-2244 GCA_035462005.1 Gammaproteobacteria bacterium
GATGCAGGGGCGGTAAATAGGGGACAGACCCCATTTTCTACGTAAATAGGGGACAGACCCCATTTTCTACGGATGTTCGCGGCCAAAGGCCGCTCCTACAGGGGATAGAAAATGGGGTCTGTCCCCTGTTTATTCCTGTTCCGAATCCTCGTCCCCCGGCCGTTCCTCCCCCGCGATCCGGTGGCGTTCCTCGAACCATTCCCCCAGGTCGATCAGGCGGCAGCGGTCACTGCAGAAGGGCCGGTGGCGTTGTTCGGCGGTCCAGGGAACGGCTTTGCCGCAGGTGGGGCAAGGGACCGTGACGGGGGTCTTCATGGACACTCAGATGATGCAGCAGCCAAGGGAGAAGGAAACATCCTGGCGTGTCTGCAGCGGGCGCTCGCCGATCACCGGTACTTCCAGGAAGCGCACCGTGAAGCGGTGCTTGCCGCCGCTGATCTCGGCGAAGTAGGGCGCGCCGGCGGGCACGGCCACGCGCACCATCTGGCAGGGCAGGTTGGGGTCGAGGGTCTTCTGGAAGAAACCGCCCGGTGCTTCCTCGGGGCGCATTACCGCGCTGTCGCGGGTCAGGCGCAGGATTAGCTGGATGGCCTCGGCAATGCTGTCGAAGTGATGCAGCCAGCCGGACAGATCGCGGGTGCGCTGCTCTGCCGGTTGTTGCAGCCAGAAATGGTATTCGGGCAGATCGAAATCGCAGGTGCCACCGGGAATGGCGCTGCGCTGCATGATGGCGGAGAGGAATTCGTTCTTCTTGAGGGTGCTGATGATCTGGCCGTTGATACCGTGCAACTGGTCGATGAGTCGGTCCAGCTCGTCGAGGATGCCCACCAGCAGGCTGCGGTCCACGTTGGGGTTCTGTTCCAGCTTGGCCAGGTTCTGGATATGGCGGTCCAGTTCCTTCATGGCCTCGGTCTTGAGGTCGGCGCGGCCGAAGATGTGCATGATCTCCAGCAGGCTGTGCAGGGTATTGCGGCTGTCCCACTCGCTGTCGCCCGCCAGGTAGCGGGAGGTCTGGCGGAACAGGAATTCCAGGCGCAAAAAAGTCCGGATACGCTCGTTCAACGGCTGTTCGTAGTGGATGCGGTCGGCCACGGGAGCGGGTTTTCGGTGCGGTTGCTGCATGGCGGACTATTGTCCACCAGTGCCGGGGTGGGTGCAAATGTGGCCTCAGCCCGACACATTCCGCTCCGCCGCCAGCGCCAGGTAGGCGGCATGGCGCTCGTCCACGGCCTGCCGCAGGGCCTCCGGGGTGCCATCATTCACAATGATGTCGTCGGCCATGGCGCGGCGTTGTTCCCGGCTCGCCTGGGCCGCCAGGATCCCGTCCAGCGTGGCCGTGTCGAATCCGTCCCGGACCTGTGCCCGCTGGCGCTGCAAGGCCTCGGGGCAGTCGATCAGCAGTACCCGGTCCAGGTCTTCGCGGGCGCCGGTTTCCACCAGCAGGGGGATGACCCAGATGCAGTAGGCGGTCTGCAATGCGGCGATGCGGCGCAGGGATTCCGCCCGGATCAGGGGGTGGAGCAGGGCCTCCAGCTCCTGCCGTGCGGCCGGATCGGCGAATACACGCTCCCGCAATACCTCGCGCCGCAGGCAGCCCTCGCCATCGAGGAGGTCGGTACCGAAGCGCGTCACGATCGCATCCAGGGCCGGCTGGCCCGGGGCCACTAGCTCGCGGGCGATGACATCGGTATCGATGACGGGCACCCCGTGTTCCGCGAAGCGGGCCGCGGCGGTCGATTTGCCGCTGCCGATGCCGCCGGTAAGGCCGATGATGAGAGGTGGGTGGGCAGTGACGGGCATGACCGCCCTACAGCCCCACCCAGCGCAGGTAGGCGCCGCTGATCTCGCTTCCCCACAACAGGGTGATCCAGCCGGCGGCGGCCAGGTAGGGGCCGAAGGGGATGGGCAATTGGCGGTCGCGGCCCAGCAGCAGAATCATGGCGACCCCGGCCACGGCGCCCACCAGGGACGACAGGATCACGATCACCGGCAATGCCTGCCAGCCCAGCCAGGCGCCGAGCAGGGCCAGCAATTTGAAGTCCCCATTGCCCATGCCCTCCTTGCCAGTGAGCAGGCGGAACAAATCGTAGATGCCCCACAGCACCAGGTAGCCGGCGGCGGCACCGATGATGGCGCTGCGGCTGTCTGCGAACAGGGGGAACAGGCTCAGCACCAGCCCGAGCCAGAGGAAGGGCAGGGTGATGGCATCGGGCAGCAGCTGGTGATCGAAGTCGATCATGCTCA
>DATHUT010000154.1:0-2088 GCA_035462005.1 Gammaproteobacteria bacterium
TCGAGTCCGAAGGACTGGCCGATGGCGCGCGGAATGTCCTTGTGCTGTTCCGGGCCGGGATCGCAGGCATAGAGCGCCATGTTGGTGTGGGCACAGCGATCGAGAATGGCCAGCGACTCGGCCGGCGTGAGATGCAATGGATTGCGGATCTCCACCAGCAGCTGCTCCAGGCGGGTGGGGGCATGCTCCAGCTTCCAGTCACGCCACACGCGGTAGGCCTGGTCCTGGTCGAGGTCGAAGGGATTGAAGGCCGTCGGGGCGGCCTGGACGATGGTCTGGGGCATGGCGGCACTCCCGGTCTGCTGCGGGTGGACGAACCCTAGCAGGCGTTTGCGCCGGTGCCATTGATGCAGGTCAAACCGCGGTCAGTGGTAGCGCCGCATCTGGCCCACCAGTATCCCTTGTACCTGCACCTGCTCCGGGGCGTAGCGCAGCGGCGCCATGCGGCCATTGGCGGGATGCAGGGTGACCTGGCCGGGTTGCTGTTCAATGCGCTTCAGGGTGGCCTCGCTGCCGTCCACCAGGGCGACCACTACCTCGCCGTTGCGGGCATGGTCGCGCTGTTCGATGACCACCCAGTCGCCGTCGAGGATGCCGTCCTCGATCATGGAGTCGCCGCGCACCTCCAGCACATAGCAGGGCCGGCGGGTGCGCAGGGCGGCGGGCACCTCGAGGGTCTCGGGCTGGGAGATGGCCTCGATGGGCCGGCCGGCGGCGATGTAGCCGAGGAAGGGCAGCCGGTCCTCGTCGGCCGCGGCCTCCGGATCGCGCAGCACCACGCCGCGGTGCTTGCCGTCCATGGGCTCCACCAACCCGGCTTCCACCAGGGCGCTGATGTGCTTGTGCAGCGAGCCCCGGGAGGACAGTCCCAGTGCCCGGCACAGCTCATCCAGGGTGGGCGGCGGGTCGAAGGCCTGTTCACGCAGGTAGTCGAGGATTTCCTGCTGGCGGCGGGTGAGGTTATTTTTCATATGATTACCGGTCCTTGTTCATCTGAAACCACAGGTTCGGGGCATAACCAGCCCCCAGTATTGCACCAGAACCAACAGAGAACAAGTGTAGGCTCGATTACGCTGCGGTACGGGTCTGCGCTGGCAACGAGGTTGAACGGGGCAGGAACGGTCCCGGGGTCAGTGGGACAGCTTGAGGCCGGCGCGGCTGACATCGGCGCCCTCGGTCTCGCGTACCACCAGTTCCACCGTACCCAGTACGATGCGATCGCCCACGACCTGGCGCCGGCCGAAGCGGGTGGCGAACAGTTCCGTCACCGTGTGGCCACGGGCTTCCTCCGGCAGGGCGAAACCATAGACCTGGGCGAGATCCTCCAGGCGGGCCTCGCCATTGATGATGAACTCGCCGAAGTAGCGGGTGGCGGCATCGCGCTCGGTGTCGGGGGCGGCGGAGAACAGTCCGTCCAGCGCCGGCAGGTCATCGTGCTTGGCCAGCAGGTAGACATAATCGCCGGCCTGAAGCTCGGCGAGGCCACAGGTGTCCAGTGGCTGGTGGTTACGCAGTACCGCGGCGTAGCGTACCCCCTCGGGCAACAGCGGCAGCCGGGTGGCCTTGACCGCCGGGCTTTCGTCATCCAGGCGGTAGCCCACCAGTTCGCGGTCGAACTCGCCCGGCACATCCAGTTCCACACGCTGGATGACACCGCTGCCCGTGGGCACCTCCAGCTTCAGCCAGCGCGCCGCCGGGGTCACGGTCCAGCCCTGGAACACCAGGGAGACCAGTACCACGAAGAAGGCCACGTTGAAAAAGATCCAGGCGTTGTCCAGCCCCGCCATGAGCGGGAACAGGGCCAGCACGATGGGTACCGCGCCGCGCAGGCCCACCCAGGAGATAAACAGTTGTTCCTGGCGCGGAAAGCGGAAGGGCAGCAGGCTCAGCCACACCGCCAGGGGCCGGGCCACCAGCATGAGCACAGCGGCGATGAGCAGGGCGGGTAGGGCGCTGCCCAGCAAGGCCGTGGGGTTGGCGAACAGGCCGAGCACCAGGAACATGGTGATCTGCGCCAGCCAGGCCATGCCGTCATGGAAACGCAGGATGTTCTGGCCTGCCTGCAGGGGACGGTTGGCGACCACCAGA
>DATHUT010000155.1:0-4473 GCA_035462005.1 Gammaproteobacteria bacterium
CGAGCAGCTCAAAACTCTGGGCAACCTGCCCCACGAGGAGCGCAAGGCCGCCGGCCAGAAGATCAACGAGGCCAAGCAGGCGGTGCAGCAGGCCATCGAGGCGCGCCGTGCGACCCTCGAGCAGGAAGAGATGGCCAGTCGCCTGGCCGCCGACCGCATCGACGTCACCCTGCCTGGGCGTGGCCAGCGCAGCGGCGGACTGCATCCCGTCACCCGCACCCTGGAACGCATCCAGGACCTGTTCGCCGGCATGGGCTTCGCCGTGGCCGAAGGCCCCGAGATCGAAGACGACTACCACAACTTCGAGGCCCTCAATATTCCGGAGACCCATCCGGCGCGGGCCATGCACGACACCTTCTATTTCGATGCCCACACGGTGCTGCGTACCCATACCTCGCCGGTGCAGATCCGCGTCATGGAGGAGCAGGCGCCGCCGTTGCGCGTGATCGCTCCGGGCCGTGTCTACCGTTGCGATTCCGACCTGACCCACACCCCCATGTTCCACCAGGTGGAAGGCCTGCTGGTCGACAAGGACGTGAGCTTCGCCGATCTCAAGGGCCTGCTCGACCAGTTCCTCAAGCATTTCTTCGAACGTGACCTGGGCGTGCGTTTCCGGCCGTCCTATTTCCCCTTCACCGAACCCTCGGCGGAAGTGGACATGGAATGCGTCATGTGCGGCGGCAAGGGCTGCCGCGTTTGCAGCCACACCGGCTGGCTGGAAGTGCTGGGCTGCGGCATGGTCCACCCCAAGGTGTTCGAATCCGTGGGCATCGACAACGAACAATACACCGGCTTCGCCTTCGGCATGGGCGTGGAGCGCCTGGCCATGCTGCGCTACGGCGTGAACGACCTGCGCCTGTTCTTCGAGAACGACCTGCGCTTTTTGCGGCAGTTCCGGTAAGAAAAACCGGGGACAGACCCCGTTTTCCCTTTTCGCAAGGGGAAGCAGCGAACAAATGCGATGGAAAACGGGGTCTGTCCCCGGTTTTCCTACAGGCAAGCGGGAAAGTGAAACGACATGAAATTCAGTGAACAATGGCTGCGTGAATGGGTAAACCCGCCGGTGACGGCCGCCGAGCTGGCCGAACAGCTCACCATGGCCGGGCTCGAGGTGGACTCGGTGACGCCGGTCGCGGGTGCCTTCAGCGGTGTGGTGGTGGGCGAGGTACTGAGTGTCGAGCCACACCCGGATGCCGACAAGTTGCGGGTGTGTTCGGTCAGTGCTGGTGCGGAGCCGCTGCAGATCGTCTGCGGTGCGCCCAATGTCTGTGTTGGCATGAAGGTGCCCACGGCGCTGATCGGTGCCCTGTTGCCTGGCGACTTCAAGATCAAGAAGTCGAAGCTGCGCGGCGTGGAATCCTCCGGCATGCTTTGTTCGGCACGCGAGCTGGGTTTGTCCGAGGATGCGGCCGGGCTCATGACGCTGCCCGTTGATGCTCCGGTGGGCACCGACATCCGAGCCTACCTTGAACTGGACGATACCTGCATCGAGGTCGACCTGACACCCAACCGCGGTGACTGCCTGGGCCTGGCCGGCATCGCGCGCGAGATCGGCGTGCTCAACCGCTGCGCCGTGGCGGGGCCGGTCATGGACCCAGTGCCGGCCAGCATCGAGGATACCTTCTCCGTGCAGGTATCCGCCCCCGAGGACTGTCCGCGTTATCTGGGCCGCGTCATCCGTGGCATCGATCCCAAGGTCGCCACACCGCTATGGATGCAGGAGAAACTGCGCCGTGGCGGTATCCGCAGCCTGGGTCCGGTGGTGGATGTCACCAACTATGTGCTGTTGGAGCTGGGCCAGCCCATGCATGCCTTCGACCTCGCCACCCTGTCCGGTGGCATCGAGGTGCGCCACGCCCGTGCCGGCGAGCAGATCACCCTGCTGGACGAGAAGGTCATCAAGCTGGATACCGACAGCCTGCTGATCGCCGATGCCGACAAGCCCCTGGCCCTGGCCGGGATCATGGGCGGCGCCGGTTCGGGGATTTCGGACAGCACCGACAGCCTGTTCCTGGAATGTGCCTTCTTCGCTCCAGCGCGCATCGCCGGGCGGGCGCGCCAGTATGGCCTGCACACCGACTCTTCCCACCGCTTCGAGCGCGGCGTGGACTACCAGCTCCAGCACCGCGCGCTGGAACGGGCCACGGCCCTGCTGCTGGAACTGGTGGGCGGCCAGGCCGGGCCGGTCATCGAGGTGACGTCGGAGACCAACTTGCCGCGGGTGGCGCCCATCACCTTGCGCGCCGCACGCCTGCAACGCCTGTTGGGGCTGCGTCCCGACGACGCCACGGTGGAGGACATCCTCACCCGCCTGGGCATGGGCGTACAGGCCGGGGAGGGCGGCTGGCAGGTGACGCCGCCATCCTTCCGTTTCGACGTTACCCTGGAGGCGGACCTGATCGAGGAGATCGGCCGGGTATATGGCTATAACCGCCTGCCCAGCAGCGCCTTCCAGGCTGCGCTGGTGATGCGCCCGGCACCGGAAGACCGGGTACCCCTGCGCCGCTTGCGTGGCCTGTTGGTCAGCCGTGGTTACCAGGAGGCGGTGACCTATAGTTTCGTGGACCCGGAGATCCAGGGCCTGGTGAACCCGGGCCTGGTCCCGGTGCCGCTGGCCAACCCCATCTCCTCGGAGCTGTCGGTGATGCGCACCAGCCTCTGGCAGGGCCTGCTGCGCACCCTGCAGCACAACCTGAACCGCCAGCAAAGGCGCGTGCGGATATTCGAGCATGGCCTTAACTATATTAAACAAGATAATGAACTAAAACAGGAAAACTACATCGGAGGCCTGGTGTCCGGCGCCTGGGTGGAGGAGCAGTGGGGCGAGCCGGAACGGCTCGCGGACTTCTTCGACGTGAAGGCCGACGTGGAGGCCCTGCTGGCCCTCGGTGGTCAGGGGGATGCGTACCGCTTCGCCCCCGCTAGCCATCCGGCCCTGCACCCGGGCCAGTGCGCCGAGATCCTGCGCGACGGGAAACGGGTCGGCTGGCTGGGCTGCGTGCATCCCGAGCTGGCCCGACGCCTGGATATTGAATCGAAAACCTTTCTATTTGAACTGCATAGCGCTACAGTTGCACAAGGCTGCGCCGCTAGTTTCCGGGAGATTTCCCGTTTCCCCTCGGTGCGCCGGGATCTGGCCATCGTGGTGGACGAGGCGGTTTCCGCCCTGGCCTTGCAGGAGGCCATTCGGGAAACCTGCGGGGATCAGCTCCTGGAACTCGCTCTGTTTGATGTATATAGGGGCAAAGGCGTAGAAAAAGGGCGAAAAAGCATCGCCTTCGGGTTGATTCTACAGGAATCCTCCCGCACACTTACCGACGCAGATGTGGAGTCGGTCGCGGTGCGGGTAGTGGACCGGCTGAATCAGAATTTTGGGGCAACCTTGAGAGACTAAATCCATGGCGCTCACCAAAGCCGACATGGCAGAAAAACTGTTTGAGGAACTGGGGCTCAACAAGCGCGAAGCCAAGGAACTGGTGGAACTCTTTTTCGAGCAGATCCGCTCCGCCCTGGAGAACGGCAAACAGGTGAAATTGTCCGGCTTCGGCAATTTCGATCTGCGCGACAAGAATGAACGTCCCGGGCGCAATCCCAAGACCGGTGAGGAGATTCCCATTTCCGCCCGGCGCGTCGTGACCTTCCGTCCCGGACAGAAGTTGAAGGCCAGGGTGGAGGCTTATGCTGGAAGCGAGCAACAATAACGAACTCCCGGCGATCCCCGGCAAGCGTTACTTCGCCATCGGCGAGGTGAGCGAGCTGTGCGGGGTCAAGCCGCACGTGCTGCGCTACTGGGAGCAGGAATTTCCCCAGCTCAAGCCCGTGAAACGCCGTGGCAACCGCCGCTACTACCAGCGGCATGACGTTATCATGATCCGCCAGATCCGTAGCCTGCTGTACGAACAGGGTTTCACCATCGGCGGGGCCCGCCAGCAGTTGTCCGGCGAGCAGGCCAAGGAAGACGCCAGCCAGAGCCACCAGATCGTGCGCCAGATGCGCCGCGAGCTGGAGGAACTGCTGCAGATCCTCAAGCGGTAAAAATCCTTCCCCTGAGTGGTTTATTCCGGGGGGGCGCTCCGGTATGATGGCGCCCCTTGCCGGCCGGGTCCCTCGCCGGGGCAGGCAGTATTTCGGGGCGTAGCGCAGCCTGGTAGCGCACCTGCATGGGGTGCAGGTGGTCGGAGGTTCAAATCCTCTCGCCCCGACCAACAAAAAAGGCCGTTCCTTTCGGAACGGCCTTTTTCATTGTCGGGTCGCACGGATTCCCGGCCGTCGGGCACAGCCCACCTCGTCATTGCGAGTCGCGTAGCGGCGCGGCAATCTTCATCAGGCACAAATATCCCCATAAAGATCCTCCCATCCCGGATTGACCGCCTCGATCAACTCAATCTTCGCCTGCCTCGAGCCAGCCTTGATCTGTTTCTCTCTGAGAATGGCCTGGTACATATCTTCATGGAGTTCGAAGTACACCAGGCT
>DATHUT010000156.1:0-3996 GCA_035462005.1 Gammaproteobacteria bacterium
CCCCCCCCCGCTCCTACACATCCATTTGGCAACAAGAGGAATTTCTTTGCGCCCTTTGCGTCTTTGCGGTGAGCAAATCAAGCCACGGCGGTGCGCTTGCCGAGCATGGCCAGCAATTCGCCGATACGCGGGCGCAACTCGCGGCGATCCACGATCATGTCGATGGCGCCGTGCTCGAGCAGGAATTCACTGCGCTGGAAGCCTTCCGGCAACTTCTCGCGCACCGTCTGCTCGATGACGCGCGGGCCGGCGAAGCCGATGAGGGCGTTGGGTTCGGCCACATGGATGTCGCCCAGCATGGCGAAACTGGCGGATACCCCACCCATGGTGGGATCGGTGAGCACCGACACGAAGGGCACTCGCGCATCGGCCAGGCGCGCCAGGGCTGCGCTGGTCTTGGCCATCTGCATGAGGGAGAACAGCGCCTCCTGCATGCGCGCACCGCCACTGGCGGAAAAGCACACCAGGGGGATGTGGTGTTCCAGGGAAACGTTCACCGCACGCACGAATTTCTCACCTACCACCGCGCCCATGGAACCACCCATGAACTTGAACTCGAAGGCTGCCGCCACCAGCGGCAGGCCCAGCACCTGGCCGCGCATCACCACCAGGGCATCCTTCTCGCCGGTGGCCTTCTGGGCCTGGGTGATGCGGTCCTTGTATTTCTTACTGTCCTTGAAGCGCAGTTCATCGATCGGTTCCAGGTGCGGAGCAATCTCCTCGCGCGACTCGGGATCCAGGAAACCGTCCAGCCGGCGGCGCGCATCGATCCGCATGTGATAATTGCATTTGGGACAGACATCCAGGTTACGTTCCAGTTCGGCACGGTACAGGATCTGGTTGCAGCCGTTGCACTGGCTCCAGATCCCTTCCGGCACCTGGCGCTTGTCAACCCCGTTACGTTCCGTACGAATCCGGGATGGCATCAATTTTTCAAACCAGCTCATAATCGCTTCGCTCTGTAATCGTGTTGTAAGCCTGTCGGGCTTCAGCCCGACATCAACCTTCAGCCACCACTGGCCGCCTGGGGCGGGACGGCATCCATGGCGGCACGCATTTCCGCCAGTACGGCCGCCAGGGTTTCCGGGATGCGATCCGGCGTCGCCAGCAACTCCGGCACCCGGCTTACCAGGGCACTGCCCACCACCACGGCATCGGCCACCGCCGCCACCTTCGCGGCGGCCTCGGCATCGCGGATACCGAAGCCTACGCCCACCGGCAGCCCGGTGTGGCCGCGGATTTCGGTGACCTTGTCGGCGACAGCGGACACATCCAGTTGACTGGAGCCGGTGACGCCCTTGATGGAAACATAGTAGATGAAGCCGCTGGCCACCGCGCTGATGCGATCCATGCGCGAGCCCGAGGAGGTGGGCGACAGCAGGAAGATGGGGTCCAGGGTTTCGGACTGCAGGGCCTGCACCAGATCCTGGGCCTCTTCCGGGGGCAGGTCCACGGTCAGCACGCCATCCACGCCTGCCTTCGCGGCGGCATGGGCGAAGGCCTCGTAGCCCATGACCTCGATCGGGTTCAAATAACCCATCAACACCACCGGGGTATCGGCATCGCGGGCGCGGAACTCGCGCACCATCTCCAGCACGTGGCGCAGGCTGGTGTGGTGGACCAGGGCCCGTTCGCAGGCGGCCTGGATCACCGGTCCATCGGCCATGGGATCGGAAAAGGGCACACCCAGCTCGAGGATATCGGCGCCCGCCGCCACCAGGGCATGCATCAGCGGCACCGTCACCCCAGGCTCGGGATCGCCAGCGGTCACGAAGGGGATGAGGGCCTTGCGCCCGGTGGCGCGCAGCTCGGCAAAACGCCCGGCGATACGACTCATACCTCGATACCTTCCAGTTTCGCCACGGTGTTGATGTCCTTGTCGCCCCGGCCGGACAGGTTGACCACGATGCTCTGTTCGGGAGACAGGGTCGGCGCCAGTTGGGTGACATAGGCCAGCGCATGGCTGGACTCCAGCGCCGGGATGATCCCCTCGATACGGGTGAGGTCGTGAAAGGCCTGCAGCGCCTGCTGGTCGGTGACGGACACATAGCGGGCACGCCCCGTGTCCTTCAGCCAGGCATGCTCCGGACCGACGCCGGGATAATCGAGGCCGGCCGACACCGAATGGGTCTCGATGATCTGGCCGTCAGCGTCCTCCATCAGGTAGGTGCGATTGCCGTGCAGCACGCCGGGCTTGCCGGCGCACAGGGGTGCGGCATGATGCCCCGTGTCCAGGCCATCACCGGCGGCCTCGACGCCGTACATTTGTACCTCGGCATCGGCGAGGAAGGGATGGAACAGGCCGATGGCATTGGAGCCGCCACCCACGCAGGCCACCAGGGCATCGGGCAGCTTGCCGGTGCGCTCCATCATCTGGGCGCGCGCCTCGCGGCCGATCACCGCCTGGAAGTCGCGCACCATGGCCGGATAGGGATGAGGACCCGCCACGGTACCGATGATGTAGAAGGTATTGTCCACGTTGGTGACCCAGTCGCGCATGGCCTCGTTGAGGGCATCTTTGAGGGTGCGGGAACCGGACTTGACCGCCACCACCTCGGCGCCCAGCAGGCGCATGCGGTAGACATTGGGCGCCTGGCGGATGATGTCATCGGCGCCCATATAAATGACACATTCGAGGCCCAGCCGCGCCGCCACCGTGGCGGTGGCCACACCGTGCTGACCAGCGCCGGTCTCGCCAATGATGCGGGTCTTGCCCATGCGGGTGGCAAGCAGGGCCTGGCCCACGGTGTTGTTCACCTTATGGGCGCCGGTGTGATTGAGGTCCTCGCGCTTCAGGTAGATCTGCGCACCACCCAGTTTCCGGGTCCAGCGCTCGGCATGGTACAGGGGCGAGGGCCGTCCCACGTAGTGGGCAAGGTCCCGGTCCAGCTCCGCCTGGAAATCCGGGTCGCCCAGGTATTTTTCATAGGCCAGGCGCAGCTCTTCCAGCGGCCCCATCAGGGTCTCCGCCACGAAGCGCCCGCCATAGGGACCGAAGTGCCCGTTCTCGTCGGGCAGGTCCAGCCGCAGGGCCTGGGAATCAGCCGATTTTGCTTGTGTCGCCACTGCTCACTCCTCGCATGAAGGCCTGGATCCGTGCCGGATCCTTGATGCCCTTGTCCGCTTCCACACCGCTGCTCACGTCCACCGCGTAGGGCCGTACTGCGTCGATGGCCGCGGCCACATTGTCCGGTGCCAGCCCGCCGGCCAGGATGCAATGCGTGCGCAGGGCCTCCGGGATCAGCTCCCAGTCGAACACCGCGCCGCTGCCGCCGGGCACCGTTTCGTGCCACGCGTCGAGCAACAGACCGCGCGCCTCCCGGTAGCCTTGCGCCGCCGCCAGCAGGTCGCTGTCCGGACGCACCCGCAGTGCCTTGATATAGGGCTGGTTGAACTGGCGGCAATAGTCCGGTGCTTCGTCACCATGGAATTGCAGCAGGTCCAGCCCCACCGCATCGGCCATGGCGCGCACCATACCCGGCTGCTCGTTGACGAACAGGCCCACCACCGTGACGAAGGGCGGCAATGCACGCACCACCGCCACGGCCTGGTCCGGTGTCACGAAGCGCGGGCTACGCGGGTAGAACACCAGTCCGATGGCGTCGGCACCCGCGTGCGCTGCCATCACCCCGTCTTCCGGGCGGGTAATGCCACAAATCTTGACCCTGGTACGCACGGACGGCCCCGCTGCCTTGCCAATGAAACCAAAGGGCATAGGGTACCAGAACTCGGGCCGTTACCCGAACCCTGCCGAGGCCGGCCGACCATGCCGTTCGTGCCCCCTGTAGGAGCGGCCTCTGGCCGCGAATCCCGGTGGCACGCCGGTTCGCGGGCAGAGGCCGCTCCTACAGGTGCACAGACACCCTCAGGCGAAGCGCGGCAGGCGGCCCAGCTCCCGGAGCCCGTACCCTTCCGGGTAGCGCACCCCCACCAGGTAGAGGCCGGAGGCCGGTGCCGTAGCCGCGGCCAGGGTGCGGTCGCGCCGCTCCAGCAATT
>DATHUT010000157.1:0-2438 GCA_035462005.1 Gammaproteobacteria bacterium
GCTCATCCTTGGTTTCCTGGTGATCCGGATCCAAGGGGATGCAGTCGACGGGGCAGACCTCCACGCACTGGGAGGTCTCGTAGTGCCCCACACACTCGGTACAGAGCGCGGGATCGATCACATAGATCTCGTCGCCCTGGGAAATGGCGCCGTTCGGGCACTCGGGCTCGCACACATCGCAGTTGATGCACTCGTCGGTAATCATCAGGGCCATGGCCAATTCCTCTTCCGTTCCGACAACCCCCGGGAGGGTGTGGGCATATAAGATGGCGTTAATATTAGCTCAAACGGGCGCGCAACGCAGCCACCACGGCCGTGTGGACAAAGGCCGTCACATCCCCGCCCAGGGCGGCGATTTCCCGCACCAGGCTGGAAGAAACAAAGGAATAGTGCTCGGAGGGGGTCAGGAACATGGTCTCCACCTCGGGCGCCAGCTGGCGGTTCATGCTGGCCAGCTGGAATTCGTATTCGAAATCCGACACTGCGCGCAGGCCGCGCAGGATGACCTGGCCCTGCTGCTGGCGCAGGTAATCCACCAGCAGGCAGTCGAAGCTGCGCACCTCCACATTGGGCAGGTGCCCCAGCACCTCGGTCGCCAGGTCCACCCGCTGCTCCAGGGGGAAGGCCGGGGTCTTGCCGGGACTTTTCGCCACGGCGACGATGACCCGGTCGAACAGCCGCGCCGCGCGCTCCACCAGGTCCGTGTGGCCGTTGGTGATGGGATCGAAGGTGCCGGGATAGACGGCGGTTTTCATGAGGCGGGTTCCTGGGATGCAATGGTCCGGGGCACTTGAAATGCTTGAAAATGTTCTATTCTGAATGGGCGAACCTACTCCTGCGTCGCAACGCTGGCAACCCGTGCCGGCCATCCGAACCCTAAGCCGCCGGGCGCCAGCGCCGGCTGGAGGCGCATATCATGACAGAAACCAAGCCGAAAAAACCCGCGCGCCGCGCCTCGAAACCGCGGGTACTGGTGCTGGTCGCCACGCGCAAGGGCGCCTGGCTCTATCATGGGGACGGCAGCCGCCGCAGGTGGCGGGTCGACGGCCCGCACTTCCTCGGCCAGATCATCCATCATCTGGTGCTCGATCCACGCGACGGTAAGACCCTGCTGGCCGCGGCCAAGACCGGCCACCTGGGACCGACGCTGTTCCGCTCCACCAATCTCGGGCGCAGCTGGAAGGAAGCCGCGCAACCACCCGCCTTCGCGCGGGGCCCGGACGGCCGCGCCGTAGACCACAGCTTCTGGCTCACGCCGGGGCACGCCTCCGAGCCGCAGGTCTGGTATGCAGGCACATCGCCACAGGGCCTGTTCCGATCCGCGGATGGCGGGCAACACTGGGAGCCCTTCTCCCGCATCAACGAAGACCCGCAATTCCGGGCCTGGATGGGCACGGTGCAGGACGGTACGCCCGATGGGCCCAAGCTGCATTCCATCCTCATCGACCCGCGCGACCCCGCCCACCTGTACATCGCCATGTCCGGCGGCGGCGTGCATGAATCCCTGGATGGTGGCCACAGCTTCCGGCCCCTGATCCAGGGTCTGGAGGTGGTCGAGGGCTTCAATGCCGCCGACCCCAGCTTCCATGATCCCCATTGCGTGCGGCTGTGCCCCGGCAACCCGGACCGCCTCTACCAGCAGAACCATTGCGGCATCTACCGGCTCGACCGGCCATCGGAGCAGTGGGTGCGCATCGGCAAAAAAATGCCCAAGCGGGTCGGCGATGTCGGCTTTCCCATGGTCGTGCACCCACAGGACCCCGATACCGCCTGGGTGTTCCCCATGGACGGCACCAGTGTCTGGCCGCGCACCAGTCCCCAGGGCAAGCCGGCGGTCTACGCAACCCGCAATGCCGGCAAGACCTGGCAGCGACTCGACGACGGCCTGCCGGAACAGCAGGCCTGGTGGACGGTCAAGCGCCAGGCCATGACGGCGGATACGCTCGACCCCGTGGGCCTGTACTTCGGCACCACCAGCGGGGAGTTGTGGATGAGCCGCGAGGGCAAGCGCTGGGTCTGCATCGCCCGCCACCTGCCGGAAATCTACGCGGTGGAAACCGCCGTGCTCGCCTGAGGCGCGGTCGTGAAGGTACTGATCCCCACCCCGCTGCGTTCCTATACGGGGCGCGGCCATGTCGAGGCCGACGGCGCCACCCTCGCGGCGCTGCTCCTCGACCTGGAACGCCAGTATCCGGGCATACGCTTTCGCATGATCGACGAGCAGGAGCGGATGCGCGCGCATATCCGCTTCTTCGTCAACGGGGAGCAGGTGCATGACCTGTCGCAGGCACTGCGACCAGGCGACGAGTTGGCCATCGTGCAGGCCCTGAGCGGCGGCTAGCCCAGGGGGTCCAGGCGTACCGGCGGGAATCACTGCTGCGAAGCACTCGCCCCGTAGCGGGTCAGGAACCGATCCAGTTCATTGGCGAAGGCCTGCC
>DATHUT010000158.1:0-5852 GCA_035462005.1 Gammaproteobacteria bacterium
AAATACGCGCAAAGGGGACAGATTTATTTGCGAAGCAAACGAGGAACGTAAATCTGTTGCCTTGGTTGTAACCTTATTGCCACACCTCATCGCGCCTGCTCCGCCAGGAACTCGAACAGGCCCTGCTCACGATAATGACCACCGGAAACATAGCGGTGGTAGTCCCGAAATTCATCGGCGGTCTTGAAGCCGGGCACGGTGAAGATGCGCTCACCATCCGGACGCAGGAAACCGAACACGGGCGTGGCAAACACGTTCAGGCGCGCACCCAGTTCCATTTCGGTAATGCGCTCTCCATCGGGCAGGGTCATGCGCCGGCCGCTCTCGGCATCCACGTACACCAGTACGTAATGTTCGGTGTAGAGTTTGCGCAACCCGTCATCGGAGAAGCTTTCCTTGTTGGTCTTTTCGCACCAGCCGCAGCCGTAGCGACCGAAATACAGGAACACGGGCTTGTCCTGTTCCGCGGCCAGGCGCAGGCCTTCGTCATAGGGCAGGAAAGGGTAGCCGTCCGGTGCATCCGCGAATGCCGACGTACCGAACAAGCCACAGAGAAACCATAGTAAAACGGCGCAAACCGGGGACAGACCCCAATTTCGCGAAATCGGCGAAATTGGGGTCTGTCCCCTACTTATACTATGCATGGGGTTTCACCGCCTCGATGCTGGCCGACACCACGTAGTCGGTCACCGGATGGTCGGGCGCCCAGTCGCGGATAAACTCCCGCGACTCGTCTTTGGGTTCGATGCGTATCGACTCAAAGCCCGCCGCTTGCATCATCGCCTCCAGATCCTCGATCAAAGAGGCATTACCCATGCAACCCGCAACCAGAGCGGGATCCTGGCGCATGGCTTCCGGCAGTTCCACCGTAGCCACCACATCGGAGATGGCCAGTCGACCGCCGGGTCTCAACACACGGAAGGCGTCGGCGAATACCTGGGCCTTGTCGGGGGAGAGATTGATGACGCAATTGGAGATGATCACGTCCACCGAGGCATCGGCGACCGGGAGATACTCGATCTCCCCGAGGCGAAACTCCACGTTGCGGTAGTCACCCTTTCGAGCATTGTGGCGCGCCTTGCTGAGCATGTCCGGCGTCATGTCCACGCCGATCACATGGCCGGTCTCCCCCACCTCACGCGCCGCCAGGAAACAGTCGAAGCCACCGCCGGCACCCAGATCCAGCACCACTTCGCCGGGCGCGAGGGAGGCGATGGCGCGGGGGTTTCCGCAACCCAGACCCATGTCGGCGCCCGTCGGCACAGCCGCCAGGTCCTCGTCGCTGTACCCCAGGCGGGTAGAGATCAGGGCATTAATGGCTGCGTCGTCGGAGACGCCGCAGCAGCTTGCCCCGGTGCCGCAGCCGGCCCCGGCATCGCTGGCCTGCGCCACCCGGGTGTAGGCGCCTCGCACGGCCTGGCGGTGGTCGTCCTGATCGGCGGCGGGGGCGGCGTTGGGGGTTTCACAACAGGACTTGCTCATAGATACCTCGGCAATACGAAATCGGGGAAGTTACGGCTGATCATACCAATAGACCACTGGATCGCGGCAAAAGTGCGGTGTGCGTTGAACGCCCGCAGGGCGAGAGAGACGAATAATCCTGTAAATTCAAAAACCTGGATTCCCGCATTCGCGGGAATGACGAATAATGGTCGCGGGAAGGGCGGATAGTGGTCGCGGGAAGGACGAATAAATCGTCGCGGGAGTGACGGATCGAGCGGGATTTCCTCAGAAATACGTGGCGGCGATCTGGTTGTGGAGCCGGGCAAGGCCGAGCTGCAGCTGGTCGATAAACTTGTGCAATTCTTCCTGGTGCAGTTTCTGGGGCTTGGCATTGAGGACCTTTTTCTGCAGGCGTGCCAGGGATTCCAGTGGTTTTTCGTTGTGGGGAAGGCTGGCCAGGCAGTTCTCCACCTCGCAGAGCGTATGATAGAAAGCACGCGGGAAGCGCCGCTCCTGCAGCAGAAAGGCCAGCACATCGGGACGCCGAACCCGCAGGCGCATTTCCCGACGATACATCTGATAGGCGGTCAGGGATTTCAGCACGCTCATCCACTGGATGTTCTCGAAGGGTGTCAGCTCTTCGCTCAACCCCGGCAACAGGGAAGCGGAACGCACGTCGATGATGCGGGTGGTCATGTCAGCCCGCTCCAGGTTCCGGCCCATGCGCAGGAAATCATAGCCCGCGTCGTGGGTCATGGTACCCGCCAGCATGCCGGTGATGGTTTGCGCGCCCAGGATCACCTGGCGCAGGTACTCCTCGCGCCGGCGTCGGCCCTGGCTGCTGGCGGTGTTTTCCCGGGTCTGCAGGTACAGGTGGTTGATCTGCTCCCAGGCCTCACGGGGAATGATGTCGCGGATGGTGCGGGCGTTCTCCCGTGCCAGGTGCAGTGAACCCAGGATCGAGCCTGAGTTGATGGTATCCGTTACCAGGAAGCGCACCACGTGGCGCTCATCCGCCTCTTCGTAACGGGAATAGAACAGCTCATCGCTGCCAGTGATATCGATGAGCGGTGCCCAGCCCAGGCGTACGCGCCGTGGCAGGTCCAGCAGCAAATGACCATTGACATTGATCAGGCGCGCGGTGTTTTCCGCTCGCTCGATATAACGCGCCATCCAGTAGATCGTTTCGGCTACCCGGGACAACATGCTCAATCAGTCTCCATGTCGACCACCCAGGTATCCTTGCTGCCACCGCCCTGGGAGGAATTCACCACAGTGGAGCCCTTCCGCAAGGCCACCCGTGTCAATCCGCCGGTGGTCACATAGGTGTGTTCGCCGCTGAGGATGAAGGGTCGCAGGTCCAGGTGGCGCGGTTCCACGCGGTTACCCACCAGGGTGGGCGCGGTGGACAGGTTCAGCATGGGCTGGGCGATATAGTTGCGCGGGTCGTGGCGAATCAGGTTGATGAATTTATCACACTCCTCGCGACTGGCCTGTGGACCGATGAGCATGCCATAGCCACCCGACTCGTTGGCGGGCTTGACCACCAGTTTGTCGATATTGGCGATGACATGATCCCGCTCGGGCTTGTTGATACAGCGATAGGTAGGCACGTTGGGGATCAGGGGATCCTGGTCCAGGTAATACTTGATGATGTCGGGCACATAGGAATAGACCACCTTGTCATCCGCCACCCCTGCACCCGGCGCGTTGGCCAGGGCCACGTTGCCGGCCTTCCAGGCACGCATCAGGCCAGGCACGCCAAGCAGGGAATCGGGATCAAATGCCTCCGGATCCAGGAACATGTCATCGATGCGCCGGTAGATGACATCCACCCGTGACGGACCCTCGATGGTGCGCATGTAGACGATGTCGTCGGCGCCCACCACCAGGTCGCTGCCCTCGACCAGTTCAGCACCCATCTGCTGAGCCAGGTAGGCATGCTCGAAATAGGCGGAGTTGAACACGCCGGGCGTCAGTACCACGATCTCGGGCTGGTCGCCGGGACGGGGCGAGAGAGAGGCCAGCATGTCATAGAGCTGCGAAGCGTAATCGTCCACCGGCAGAATGTTGTAGTCTTCGAACAGCTCCGGGAACACCCGCTTCATGACCTGGCGGTTTTCCAGCATGTAGGAGACGCCGGAGGGCACGCGCAGATTGTCTTCCAGAACGTAGAGGGTTCCATCCGCATCGCGCACCAGGTCACTGCCACAGATATGCGCCCATACCCGGTGCGGTGGATCGATGCCGATACATTGGGGCCGGAAGTTTTTCGAGTCGGCCAGCAAGGACTCGGGGAATACGCCATCCTTGACGATACGCTGGTCGTGATACAGGTCATCAATGAACAGGTTGAGGGCCTGCACCCGCTGTTCGAGCCCTGCTTCAACCTGCAACCATTCACGCCGGTCGATGATGCGCGGGATGATGTCGAAGGGCCAGGCGCGATCGATGGCGCCTTCCTCCTCGGTGTAGACCCGGAAGGTAATGCCCATGACATGGATGGCAGTGTCCGCCGCGGCCTTGTACTCCTGTATTTCGGGGTCCTTGAGGGCGCGCAGATACTTGCACAGGGCCTGGGCGGCAGGTCGGGGACGACCGGCCACCCGGATCAACTCATCATGGAATCCCTTGACCTTGTAACTGCCCCAGCGAATCGCCATGCAAAATCCTGTGTGGCTGAAAATCCTGTTTCGAGCTTAACGCGGATGTGAGCTAAAGCGCAAACAGGTTCTGGATGACCCGCTTCTGCACTCTACTGGCAAGGATTGCAGGAGCGGCCTTGGCCGCGAATGTTCGCGGGCAACGCCCGCTCCTACAGAATCCATGCCGGTGCCGCAACCATGACCTATTGCCTGTCCATTCGTGTCAACAAGGGGCTGATCTTCGCCTCTGATTCCCGCACCAATGCCGGGGTCGACTACGTCACCACCTACAGCAAGATGCATCGCTTCGTATGGCCCGGTGAACGGGTCTGCATCCTGCTCACCGCCGGCAACCTGGCCACCTCCCAGGCGGTGATCAACCAGATCAGCAAGGATCTGGAGCGGGAGGGTTGCGAACGCAACCTGCGCAAGGTTCCGCATCTCTACGATGCCGCGCACTATATCGGTGCCCTCAGCCAGGCCGAGCAGAAACAGCATTCCGGGGCCATGGAGCGCACCAAGATCAATACCGAGGCCAGCTTCATCCTCGGTGGCCAGATCGCCGGCCGCGCACCGGAGATCTACCTGATCTACCCGCAGGGCAATTACATCAGCGCCTCGCCGGAAACCCCCTTCCTGCAGATCGGTGAAAACAAGTACGGCAAGCCGATCCTGGACCGCATCATCAGTGCCAATACCACCCTGGAAGACGCGGCTCGCTGTGCCTTGGTGTCCATCGATTCCACCATTCGCAGCAACATCTCCGTGGGACCGCCGCTGGAGCTGGCCATCTACGAGGTCGACAGCCTTGCGGAACCTCGGCATATGACCCTGGGGCTCAATTCACCCTTATACAAGTCGCTGCAAAAACGCTGGAACGAAGGCCTACGCCGCAGCTTTCAACGCCTTCCCCGCTTCGACTGGGAGGAGCCTAATTGACGCCGCGGATCACCTCATGGACGAAACGCAGCTTGTGCAGGGCTATGTCGGAAAGAATGAAGGGATAGGCATCCGGCAACCCCATGCTGCGGTTGAGGGCGTTGAGGCCCACACTCAGGCGGTCCCAGTCATGCAACAGGGCATTGAAACCGGCCGTATCTGCTTCAGCCGGTGACGGTGACCGGGCCTCTTCACCGTTCGGTGCCATGGTACGCAAACCGAAATCCTGGGCCGTTTCCAGGGTATCCACCATGTGCAGGTAATGGGCCCAGGTCTCGGCCCAGTCCTCCCAGGGATGGGAGCTGGCATAGGCGCTGATCCAGCCGTTTTGCCAATCTCCGCGCGGACCCTGCTGGTAATACGCATTGAGTGCCTGCTGGTAATCGAGCCGTTCGTCACCAAAGCGTTCCCGGAAGCCCTCCAGCCAGTGGCTGCCGCGCACCAGCCGATCCCAGTAGTAGTGGCCGCATTCATGGCGGAAATGTCCAAGCAGGGTGCGGTAGCCCTCATTCATCATTTCACGCATCTTTTCACGGGCGCTGTCCTGCGCTTCGCGGAGATTGATGGTGATCATGCCGGAGCGGTGCCCGGTCAACACCTGGTTGGCTTCATTGATCTGGTCGCTGAACTCATCCCCGCCCAACTCGTCTTCCATGAATTCGAAGGCCAGGCCACGTACGGGGTCCTGGTCGCGGCCTATGATGGGCAGGTGCAATTCACGCAAGGTATACAACAGGCGGCGCTTGGCCAGCTCGATGCGGTGCCAGAGCTTGATATTCTCCTTGTCACCGAGATTGGGAATGATGTGATTGAGGCGGCAGGAAG
>DATHUT010000159.1:0-17372 GCA_035462005.1 Gammaproteobacteria bacterium
TGGCCCTGGAGCCGGCGCATTTGTCCTGGTATCAGCTCACCATAGAGCCCAATACCTGGTTCGCCCACCATCCGCCGCTATTGCCCGACGATGATGCCCTTTGGGAGATGCAGGAACAGGGACAGGTGCAACTGGCACAGGCTGGCTATACTCAGTACGAGGTGTCTGCCTATGCCCGGGACGGCCGCCAATGCCGTCATAATCTCCAT
This sequence comes from Gammaproteobacteria bacterium, assembly GCA_035462005.1. Lineage (GTDB taxonomy): Bacteria > Pseudomonadota > Gammaproteobacteria > DSM-19610 > DSM-19610 > JAIVHA01. Next base: position 210 of record DATHUT010000159.1, read on the forward strand.
TACTGGCGTTTCCACGATTACCTGGGCATCGGTGCCGGTGCCCACGGCAAGATCACCGATGCCCAGGCGCAACGCATCCGGCGGCGCTGGAAACAGAAACACCCACAGCGTTACCTGGAGCAGGTTGGCAGCGAGGCCGTGCTCGGCGGGGTCTCGGAGTTGACGCCCGCCGATGCGCGTTTCGATTTCGCGCTGAACCTGTTCCGGCTCCACGAGGGCACCGACCGGACCGCCTTCACGGCCACTACCGGCCTGCCCCCGGACTACCTGCAGGCGCCGCTGGAGCAGGCCCTGGAATTGGGGCTGCTGGCGGAGAGCCGGGAGCGGATCCAGACCACGGAGCGGGGACGGCGCTTTCTCAACGACTTGCTGGCGCTGTTCCTGCCGGAGGAGAAGGAAACATGATCGAGGCAACCCGGATCCAGTGTCCCTACTGTGGCGAGTCCTTCGACATCACCCTGGATGCCTCGGCGGGCACCCAGTCCTATATTGAGGATTGCGAGGTCTGTTGCCGGCCCATCGAGTTGCGCGTCGATTTCGATGGCGAGGGTGAGTTGGCTGGCATCCAGGTACGGCGTGACGATGAGTGAGTACACGCCCATCGACTGCGGCCTCTACAGCCAGTATGAGCTGGCCATCCTCCACCACCGCCGACTGCGCGTATCCTGGCGCGACACCCGGGGTGAGACCCATATCGCCATGCTGACCCCCCGCGATCTGCAGACCCGCGAGGGCGCCGAGTTCATGATCGCCGAGGACCAGGATGGTCAGCCCCTGGAGTTGCGGCTGGACTGGATCCAGCACGTGGAAGAACTGTAGGGGAAACATTGGCCGCGTTATGCTGGCGCAGGCCGGCATGACGGTCGGGGCATCAACCTCTCTGGATTTCTTCCCTGGCGTTTATGGGTACACTGCGCCCATGAACGACCGTCACGATCTCGAACTGGTATTGCGCTCTCATGTGCCCATCGTGGTGCTGGAGACCCATGACGAATCCCGGGTGCTGGAGCAGTTCCGCCGACTGGCGGTGCGCCTGGGCAAACCGGTGCTGGCCTGGACCGTCACCACCGGGCTGCGGCGCATCGACCTGGATATCGAAATCACCAGTCCCGTCAGTGAACCCCGCGCCCTGCTGGAACAGGTCCGTGCCACGGAGGCGCCGGGCATCTACCTGTTGCTGGATTTCCATCCCTACCTCGACGACCCCGTCCATGTGCGCTTGCTGAAGGAAATCGCCTTGCGCAGCGACCCGGGTGGCCACACCCTGGTGCTGGTCAGCCATGCCCTGGATCTGCCGCCGGAGTTGCGCGGTTTCACGGCGCGGGTGGAGATGGCGCTGCCCGATGCCAAGGCCCTCGAGGGCCTTATCCGCGAAGAGGCCAAGGCCTGGTCCGGCGCCAATGACGGGCGGCGGGTCGCCACCGACAACCGCACCCTGGAAATGCTCATCCGCCACCTCGGGGGGTTGACGGTGGCCGATGCCCGGCGCCTGGTGCGCCATGCCATCCAGGAGGATGGCGCCATCACCCAGGAGGACCTGCCCCAGGTGATGCAGGCCAAGTACCGGCTACTGGATCGCGGCGGGGTACTGAGTTTCGAATTCGATACCGCCCGCTTCGCCGATGTGGGAGGCCTGACGCGGCTCAAGCGCTGGCTGCAGCAACGGCAGACGACCTTCCTGGAACGCGAGTCGGGGCTGGAGCCGCCGCGCGGCATCCTGCTGGTGGGGGTGCAGGGCGCAGGCAAGAGCCTGGCGGCCAAGGCAGTGGCGGGGCTCTGGGGGCTGCCGTTGCTGCGCCTGGACTTCGGTACGCTTTACAACAAGTTCCATGGTGAGACCGAGCGCAACCTGCGCGAGTCTCTGGCGGCGGCGGAGGCCATGGCCCCCTGCGTGCTTTGGGTCGACGAGGTCGAAAAGGGTGTGGCCGCCGACCAGCACGACGGCGGCACCTCGCAGCGGGTGCTGGGTACGCTGCTCACCTGGATGGCAGAGCGCAAGGCGCCGGTGTTCCTGGTGGCCACCGCCAATGCCATCGAACGGCTGCCGCCGGAACTGATCCGCAAGGGACGCCTGGACGAGATCTTCTTCGTGGACCTGCCCGATGCCCGGGTACGCGAGGAGATCTTCGCCATCCACTTGCGCAAGCGCGAGCAGGATCCTGTCGCGTTCGACCTGCCTGCCCTGGCCGCCGCCGCAGAACAGTTCTCGGGTGCGGAGATCGAGCAGGCGGTGGTGGCGGCCCTCTACCTGGCCCGGGAACAACGCGCCCCCCTGGAAACCCGTCACCTGCTGACCGAGCTGGGCCAGACGCGTCCCCTGGCGCGGGTCATGGTCGAGAAAATTTCCGCTTTGCGAAACTGGGCGCGGGACCGGACCGTGCCCGCCAATGGGGACTGAAAGCCCATTTCCACGGCCTGCCGGTGCCTGTATGGTCGCGCGGGAGCCACGCCCGGGCCCGACAGGGGGCGCGGATGGTCGGAATTCTATACAAAGTTTTCAACAGCGGGCGCCGTCGGCACGGCGTTCCGGCGCCGGAATCCCGGCACTCCTTGCCGGGGATTGTAAGTCATTGTAATAATTGCTCGATAAGTATTTCTTTCTATACCGGTAAGGGGCCGCAAATGGCGTTGTGCCAAGCAGTTAGCTTGTCTTTTCAGGATTGTTCCACAGAGTTATCCACACCCGGACTGAAATTCTCAAATCTCCCGATGACACGGGTACTTAGCTTGGAATAATGTGCTAACAGCTGGATCGGGCAGGCATTTGTCGCAAAGCTGTGGTAGTTTTTCCTCAGGGAGAACAACAATAACTAGCGTGGCACGGGAGCCACCCAAATCAGGCGGAGGATACTATGCCCGATTCGTACTCCACCCGGCAGGGGCACTTCGACTTCGAGCAGTGGTCGAGCCTCGCCGCCCTGGACCCCGAGGCCTTCGAGGCACGGCGTCATGCGCTGATCGAGGAGGTGATTCGCAGCGCCCCGCTGCACCGCCAGCCGCGGCTGCGGGGCCTGCAATGGCGTCTGGACCGGATGCGGGAACGCTCCGGCACCCCGCTGGCGGCCTGCATCCGCATGAGCGAGATGATGTGGGATGCCTTGCTGGGGGAAGGCGGGCTGCGCGATTCCCTGGAGTGCCTGACCCAGGCGACGCCGGAACTGCCCCGGCGTCCTGCTGCCCGGGTGCTCTACCTGGATGCCGCGCGGCGCCATCGTACCCAGTAGGCCGGACTTGTCCCGGACCGCGGCTTCCCGTATCATCTCCGGTCTTTCCCGGCCTGACTGGCCGCGGGACAGGGCCGGCAGGCCCGCGAAACCGAATCTGAGGATCGACCCATGCAAGCGGAAATTCATCCGGCCTACAAGGAAATCAACGTCAGCTGCAGTTGCGGCGGTACGTTCAAGACCCGTTCCACCGTCGGCCATGACCTGCAGATCGAAGTCTGCTCCCAGTGTCACCCCTTCTTCACCGGTAAGCAGAAGATGGTGGATACCGGCGGCCGCGTGGACAAGTTCCGCCGCAAGTACGGCGGCATGGGCAAGTAAGCCCATCGTTGTGCTGGCGCGTCGAGCGCGGAAAAGGGCGTCCCTGGGGGGCGCCCTTTTTGGTTTCTGGCTGCTGGTCGGAGCCGCTCAGGCCTGCGACCTGGCCACGCCCGATGACCAGGTGCGGGTACGTCATGTACACGATGGCGACAGCCTGGTTCTGGAGGATGGCCGCCGGCTGCGGGTGATGGGCATCAATGCGCCGGAACTGGGGCGCGATGGGTCCGCCGACGAGCCCTTCGCGATCGCGGCCCGGGATGCCCTGCGCCGGGAACTGTTCCGATCCGGGCAGGTGGTGGGCCTGCGCTACGGGGTGGAGCGCCAGGACCATTATGGGCGCACCCTGGCCCATATCTTCAGTGCCGACGGGGAGAACCTGGGCGCGGCCCTGCTACGCCAGGGTCTTGCCATGGCCATCGTCATTCCCCCGAACCTGTGGGGCCTGGACTGCTACCCGGACGCGGAACAGGAAGCGCGCATGGCCGGGCGCGGCCTCTGGGCCCACCCCGATTTCCAGCCACGCGAAAGCCGCAGCCTCGACCTGCGCGACGAGGGTTTCATGCTGGTCCGGGGCCGTGTGGAACGCATCGGCCGCAGCCGGAATGCCCGTTGGGTCAACCTCGAAGGCCGAGTGGCGTTGCGGGTCCCCGAGGAGAGCCTGGGGTATTTCGAAACACCGCTGGAGTCCCTGATTGGCCAGCGGATCGAGGTGCGCGGCTGGTTCCACCTGCAGCGCAACGAGCTGCGTGCCACCCTGCACCACCCGGCTGCCCTGGAGGTCCTCGATGTGCCGGCATCGCCGGGGGCCGGGAAAGACCCGCGCCGCTAGCGCAGGCGGCGATAGCAACTGCAATACCAGATCCACAGCAGGAGCAGCAGGCCCAGCAGCAGGAGCGCCCGCAGCAGGCCGCAGGACAAGCAGGGGCGGGCGTCCGGCGTGGGCTCCGGGTGCATGAGCGTGAGGTAGCGGGTGGCTTCGCGCGGCGCCAATTCCCCGCGCTCGTTCTGGCCGACCGAGCGGAACAGGAACCGGTAGACCCCCGGGACACCGGTATGGGTGAAGCGGTTGGTCCAGGTGCCGTCACTGGCCTGCGCATCGCCATGGCTGGCGTCGTCGTGGAGGGTCACCGTATGGGTCGAACTGTCCGGCGTGGTGACCGTGACCTGGATACTGCCTTCCACCGCCGGCCAGCCGCGGTCGCTGAGCGATCCCTTCAGGGTCACTTCCGCGCCGGGCAGGTAATGCGCTGGCAGTAGCTGGACCCCCAACTTGTAGTTCGAGGCCACGGCCGCCGCGAAACCGACCGGCACCAGGCCCTGGTACGGGCTGATGTAGCTGTCGTGCTGGATCTTCGATTCCACCAGTGCCTGTTTGACCGCCTCCCGGCTCCACCGGCCATTCGGTGTGAGGCGCAACAGCCAGTCGCCCGCATAGCTGTCCAGCTGTTCCAGGTCGGGAAACACGATGCGGAATATCCGGTAGGTATGCCGGCTCATTTCCTGGATCGGGATGCCACCGACGGTCGACCCGGGGATGATCACCTCGCCGCCTGGACTGAGGAATTCCAGGTCGTAGAAGGTACGCAGGACCGGGTCGTCCAGCACCAGGAAGTTGGCGCTGCGGTCGGAGGAGATGATCCGGGCCCGGTCGATGATGATGGGGTCGGGGCTGAGCAGGTTGATGGCATGTGTGGGATCGACCACCAGGTCCATGCCGGTGGCGTTCGAAAAGATCTTGAAGTAGAAGGTTTCGAGATCGAACAGGCTTACCCCGCTCAGGCTGGCGGCCACCTGGTGATAGCCTTCGCTGCCCATATTGGTGATGTTCTGCAGCTTGGTCGGTTCGATATCGAAGCCCAGGCCCAGGCTGTACAGTTGCAGGTTGGCATTGTCGGACTGTATCCCGTCGAGGACATCGTTGATGTAGGGCGGCTCGTTTTCCTTGCCGTCGGTGAGCACTACCATCACCTGCTTGCGTTCGCTGAGCGGGCCGCCCAGTTCCGTGGCCGCGCGCTGCATGGCGCCGCCGATGCCCGTGCGGCCTTCCGGTTTCAGGCGGGTGCTGTCCGTCAATGCACCGTCGCTCAGCTCGGCGAAACCGATGGCATTCTTCTTGCCCGCAGTAATGAAATCCAGCGCCATGTATACACTGTTTTGGGCATTGTATTTCACGAAGCCCAGCTTGTCCCCGGTGCCTGACCCGCCGATGTCCTCGCGCAACAGGTCCGTATACAGCATGGCGGCATCGCGCATGGCATCGATCTTGCGGCGATCCCCGGCGGCATCCTGCATGCTGCCGCTGCGATCCAGTACCAGCACCGTGTCCAGGGGCACCGGGCTTACCCCGGTGCCGGTAAAGGTGATGTCCTTGCCGGGGTTGCCCGGGTCATTGCTCGTCACCCGCATTTGGAGGCTGTGCATTCCCAGCGCCTGTGGCTCGTAGACCTGTGGCAACAACAGCGGGTCGTCACCCGGGTTGAGGATGACCGGCGTGATCTCGTTGAGCGTGCTCCAGTGGTCGAGATTGGGATCGCCGGACGGGGTGGTGCGCGCAACCGAGACCGTGAGCGGGGCGTCGCCGTCATTGTGGATGGCCAGCGCCTTCCTGAAGGCGAAGCCGAGTTCCACCTCCCTGAAGTCCAGTACCGATTCCACGCGCAGGAGCGGGCTTGGCGCGGCCCCGCACAGGTTCTGCAGCGCGGTGACATGGGCGCTGTAGTCGGGGTCTCCCGGCGCGCCGACCGGCATGGTCCGGACCACGGCATTGTCCAGGACGTTGTCGCAATAGCCGAGGTCGATGAGGGACGAGATTTTCGGAAATCTTCCCGCGCCGCCCTGGGAGTGGCAGCTTCTGCAATCGCCGGGGCTCGGCACGCTGTCCAGGATGTTGGTGGGGCCTGCGTTTTGTGGCCAGTCCGGGTGCACCAGCGGCTTGTACCACTGGTCCGGCGTGATCTCCAGGCTGCCCAGCGCGGGTATGCCCAGCGGCGTGCCCGGGTGGATCACATAGGGATTCTCACCCGCATGGCAGCCCGTGCAGACGCCGCCCTGGCCGCCCAGCAGGTCGGCGCCACCGGCAAAATCGCTCAGGGGCACGCTGTCCCCGACCGGGATGGGGAAGGAGCAGGCCTCGAAGGGAGGACAGCTGGCGTCGGGATCCTGGTTGTCCCAGAAGCATGCCTTGCCCGTGGCCTTGCCCATGCAGATGATGCCGAGCAGCGAGATCGTGCCGCCGCCGACGCGGGGCAGTGCGATGCAGGATCCCGCGGGCGCGGCGCTTTCATACTTGTGAACCCGCGCCTCGAGCCCGGCGCTGATGAATTCCTGGGCGTCGGTGAGATTGCCCGTGTGGATCCACAGCGGGCTGCCCCAGTCGGGCGGGATCGGCACGCCGGACGCGGCGCACTCGTCGATGTAGGCCTGGCCGCTCAGCATGGTCGAGTAGCCCCGGGCGCCGCGCTCGAGGCCGGCGGGGACTTTGATCTCACTGAGCAGATCCTTCAGCAGCGCGGGCGGTTCGAAGGGTTTTCCCGCCTCCGGCCCCGCCAGGTGAGACCGGAGCCGATGCTTGATCAGCTTGTGCTTGCCCAGCAGCCGGTGGGCCTGCGGGGGCTGCACCTCCCGGATGAGCAGTTCCAGGAGCACGGCATTGGCGAGCAGCGTGCTCTGCCGGTCCCAGGCCCGTCCCTCGAACAGTCGGGCCTTTGCCGCATCGAAACGTGCCCTTTGTTCCTCGCTGGCCTGCCGGTACAGGTCGTTCAGGTAATACTCCTGCGCGGCGGCGATGAATTCCGGCGTAACCTCGATCTCCTTCCCCTGCCGATCGAACATCGCGCCGTGGCCGATGAAGGCAATCGGCTCGTCCGCGTGCGCGGATTGGAATAGTGCAACGAAGACACCCAGCAACACCAGAAGCAGGCTTGCCGGAATGGATGGCAGGCCTCCCCTCCGCGCCAGGGGAGCGGGAAGGGAGGCGGCGGTGGAGTGAAAGGACATGTGCATGACGGCCCTGGCCTCGTTCCGTGGGGTGGGATAGCTATACCCCGGCGGTTTCGTCCAGCTCGCGCAGCAGTTCACGAAGGAGCTTCACGGCCTCCGGTGTCAGGGTCGGGTGGTCGGCGGCCGGGCCGGGCGCGCCCGCCAGCAGGCCGGCGGGGCGGATGGCCTGCAGTCCGCCTGGTCGCCTGCACCATAGGGCGAGGCAGCGGCGCAGGGCGTCGACGTCGATGCCCAGTTCCTTGAGCTGTTGCTCCAACCGAGGTCCCAGCACCTGTCGTCCCAGTAGGCAGCCCAGGAACCGGCACAGCCGGTCGTGTTCGTCCCGGGGGTCGTCCTGGGTGGTCGGCGGTGGCTGGTCGCCGCCTTTCCAGACCGCGCCCGTCAACAGGTGCTCCCGCGTGAAGGTCCGGCCGCGCATGCTTGTGCCAGCGGCCAGCACGCGGAATGGATATACGCCGGCAAGCAGGGCCGTGGTGACTGCGCTGTAGATGCCCGAACCGGCCCCGGTTTCCGCCAGCAGCAGCAGGCCCGTGGTGCCGTCCGGCCGTTCGAACTCGGCGCGTACCGTGGCGCGGCTGCCCGGGATCGGCAGTCCGTATTCGGTCAGCACCGCCCGCACCGTCAGCGTGGCACCGGGTTCGTTCGAGCCCTGGACCAGTTGCGCCTGGAGCCGGATCCCCGAGTACGATTGCACCGTCAGGCTGTAGCGGACGCCGTGGGCCAGCACCTTCTGGTACCACTCGGGGTACTGGTCGAGGGTCGAGAGATAGCGCTTGTAGTACTGGTCGTCCACCGTCAGGACCGCGTGCCATTTGCCGGTGCGGGCACCGGCGCCGATCGGCACCGGCAGCGTGGCGCGGTAGAAGCTCACCCCCTGGGCCGTGATGTAGTCCATGCCGGAAAGGCCGGTGGCCACGCCCGGGGTGATGAGGTCGCCCGCGGGCGTCTCCAGCGCAAACTGGAACACCGGCAGGTTGGTCTCGCCCAGCAGGATGGCATCCACCCCGATGTCGGCCTCGTTGAGGTGGAACGGAATCCGGTGCTTCTGGCCGGGCTTGAGCGCCCCTTCCGGGTCGAGCACGATGTCCCAGTTGGTGACCCCGGCGAGGATCTGCAGGTAGTACTTGCTCAGGCGAAACAGGTCGTCCGGGCCCAGGACGCCGGTCAGCAGCAGGTAGCCGCCGGTGCCGTTGGTCAGCGCCGTGAGCGCGGCCGGCTGGATCTGGTCGGCCGTGCCCAGGCCGATGGCGAACACCCGTTCGTTGATGAGTGGCGCCACGTCGGCGATGTACTTGGCGGCGGTCTCGTGGCCGTCCGTGAAGACCACCATCGCCTGGTGGTCGAAGCCGCTCGTGGCGGCCAGCAGGTTGCTGGCGTTTTCCACACCGTCACCGATGGCGGTATTGCCGGCCGGGTTGGGTGTGTGGGCGGCGATTACGCCAAGGGCGGTGGCGCGGACCGGATCGAAGGCCGAGGGCGGCCCCAGGGTCTGCACCGTCATGCGGTCATGGGCGTCGTGGTCGAAGGCCACGATCCCCAGGCCGTTGCCCTCCTGCAGGACGTTGACGAACACCGGTGCGGCGAACTTGAGTACCTCGTTGCGGGTGGTGAACCCGGGCAGGCCCGAGGCCCACTGCATGGAGCCGCTCTGGTCCAGGACCAGCACGGTCGCCACCGTGGGCCGGGCAATGGTGTTGGCCGTGATGGGGATCACCCACTCCTGCCCGGTCTGCACCAGGCGCACCGTCACCTCGCCCGCGGCCACATCCCCGTCGCTGGTCCCCGTGAACGACAGCCAGAGGCGCGCCTCGCGGCTGCTCAGGCCGGTCGTCGCGGGGAGCGCGGCATTGGGGCTCGGCAGCGTCCCGAAACTGCCCGGACCGCTCGTCACCGCCGGTCCGGCGACGATCTGGAAGGTCGCCGCCTGGCAGGAGATCACCGAGAACACCACGGCCCGCGCCGTCAGCTCGCCCTCGGGCACGTCGTTGAAGGTCACCGCGGGCGTGAGCAGGTCGACGACGCGGCCCCCGTTGCAGACCGCGCGTTCCGCGTTGACCCGGCCGAAGCCGTAGTCGTTGTTGTGGCCGTTGGCGTCGTAGATGTTGCCGCCGATCTTGTCGCAGGTATCGCGCATGGCCTGCCGCAGCTGCTGCCAAGTGAGGTCGGGATTGACGGTCAACAGCAGCCCTCCGACACCCGCCGCCACCGGAGCCGCGAAGCTGGTCCCGGTGCTGTTGCCATAGTTGTCGCCCGGCTCGGTGCTGCGCACGTCGACGCCGGTGGCGAGGAAATCGAGTTCGGGACCGAAGCCGCAATTGTCCTCCAGGTCGTTCCGGGTGGAACGCCCGACGGCGATGGTATTGCCATAGGCGCAGACCTCGTCGAACTGGATCTGGAAGTTGCCGTTGGTGACGGCCCAGAAGATGGGCGTGCCCAGGCCGCCCCGGCCATTGGTCACGGTGAAATCGATGGCATCCTGCAGGGTCTGCATCATCTCCCAGTCCGCGCCGTTGGGCCCCAGGCTGCAGGAGATGACATCCGCGCCATCCGCGGGGTTGGCACCGGCGACCTCCTGGGACGGGTCGGCCGCATAGGCGAGGGCCCGCGCCAGGGTGGCCTGGGTGCCCACCTGGTCACCCAGGCAGGCCACGGCCACGAAGTCGGCCTCGGGCGCCACGCCGCTGACCCCGAGCCCGTTGTTGGCCCGCGCCAGCGCGAGGCCGGCGCAAAAGGTCCCGTGCCACCCGCCAGGGTAGCCGGCAAGGCCCTGGACGAAGGTCGCGTTGCCGCCTCCGTCCATCTGGAAGAAACCGGAGGTGGCCTGCACCGCCGCCGTCAGGTCCTCGTGATTGACGTCGAAACCGTTGTCCACCACCGCGATCCGCGCACCCGTGCCGCGGGTCATGTCCCAGGCATCCTCGGCGCTGATGTCGGCACCGGCCGTGCCCCCGCCCTGACCGGTATTGTTCAGGTGCCACTGCTGGCCGTACTCGGGATCCGTTGGCGTGAAGCGTTCGGGAATATGCTCGATGAACTGCGGTTCGGCGTACTCGAAATCACCCTGGCCGGCCAGTTCCAGCGAGGCCTGCAAGGCATCCCGGCCCGGCCGCACCCGGACCTCGAAGAGGTTGGGGGCGAATTTCAGCCGGTTGACGACGTCGAGGTCCGCGGCCTCCAGCGCCGCGCGGGCCTGGTCCTCCGAAAGGGTGGCGCGCAACCGGATGGACAAGCGGCCGGTATCGAGGAGGATCCGGCCACTGGGGTGCCGGAACACCCGCTGGACGGCTTCCGCGCCATCCACCGCGGCGCGCGCCTCGAGTGCGCGGCTGACCTCGGCGGAAGGGCGGACGAGGACCCAGCCCGCCGTGGCGAAGGCGCGCCATTCGTTTTCATCCACGTCGGCCGGCGCCTTGGCCATTCGCCCGAAGTCACGCGCAACCTCTTCCGCGGCCCTGCCCCTGGCCACCGGCATGATCGCCACCACACCCTCGAGCTCCTCAAGCGTGACATGCTTGCCCCGCACCACATATTCGCGTTGCATTTCAGTACCCCCCTATGAAAACACCTCCTGGAATGCGGTCTAGAGGGCGATCACCCGCGTAAGCCGCGTCGAAGGACGGCTTCAGGCTACCTGTGGGTGTGGGTGATTCGAGGGCACGCCTCGTGCCCCTGGTCATGCCGGGACGGATTCGGGCCGGTCAAACGGGAAGAAACGAAACCGTGGAAAAGAATGAATGTGCGCATGACGGTCCCCGCCTCATTCCGTGAATTCCATGCGGACACGCTCCTGTGGTGGCCGCTTCCTGGACCGAACTGCTGTCGGGGTACCAGGCAGCAAATTGTGTTCCATACGGTGAGCAGGTCGCGATTATCAACGAGTTACCTGAAACGCCGGGGGCGAATCCTGGTATCGCGTCGGTCAAATGTAAAGTTTCTCGAAGCGCAGGGATGCCCTGTTTTCCGTGAAATACATGGCTGCGCAATGAGATAAGCAGGTCACATGGCCTGTAAAGTCTTGCGATAGCTGCGCACCACTTTGTGGCATCCGCAGCCGCTGATCGGTGTTTTCGATGCATGCCCATCGGCTTACGCATAGCTACTCTGTAAACCGTACCTGACATCAATGCAGCCTGATCCCGAAATTGCCCGGCAGCTCCGGGAACTGTCCGTCCCGGCTGGCCGAGCGCGACGTGAGCAGCCGGATTCCGTAAAATGACCGCGATGGCGACTGCGGCTGGGCACGCCCGGGTGCCGGGTGACCGCCGCAGGCCAATCCGCCAAGGAGATTCCATGGATATGAACAGTGTTACCTGGCGAGCGATCCTGGGGTGTCTGGTCAGCCTCGCCTTGCTGCTGCTGCCCGGCTGCGCCGTCAACCCGGTCACGGGCAAGCAGGATTTCGTGCTGCTCAGCGAGGACGAGGAAATCGCCCTGGGCCGGCGCATGCATCCCCAGTTGCTCGAGCAGATGCCGCCCTACGAGGATCCTGCCCTGCAGGCCTATGTGCGGGAAGTGGGCGAACGCCTGGCCCAGGTCAGCCACCGTTCCAACCTGATCTATCGCTTTACGGTGCTGGACAGCAACCAGGTAAATGCCTTTGCCACCCCCGGCGGCTACATCTATATCACCCGCGGCCTGCTGGCCTATCTCAATAGCGAGGCCGAGCTGGCCGCCGTGCTGGGTCACGAGATCGGCCATGTCACCGCCCGCCACTCGGTACGCCAGCACAGCGCATCCACCGCCACCGGTCTGCTGGCGGCGGTGATCGGCGCCGCCAGTGGCGTGCAGGGCGCCGGGGATCTTGCCAACATCGCCGGCACCGCGGTGGTACGCGGGTACGGCCGCGAACATGAGCTGGAATCGGATCGCCTGGGCGCCGAGTACCTGGCCAAGTCGGGCTACGACCCGCGCGCCATGCTGGCGGTCATCGGCGTGCTCAAGGATCAGGAGACCTACGAGATCCAGCGCGCCAAGGAAGAAGGGCGCGAGCCGCGCAGCTACCATGGCCTGTTTTCCACTCATCCCGCCAATGACACGCGTCTGCAGGAAACGGTACTGGCGGCGGATCGTTTCCTCGACCAGGGTGGTGATCGCGGCGAAAACCGCGAGGCCTTTCTGCGTCACCTCGATGGCCTGACCTTCGGCGATGGTGAGCAGGACGGCGTGTTACGCGGTAACCGTTTCTATCATCAGCCCATGAACTTCACCCTGGAGTTTCCCGCCGGCTGGCGGGTGGAAAACCAGCCGGCCGCCCTGCTGGCCCAGTTGCCGAACGACAAGGGCATCATGAAGGTGGAAGTGCGGGACCTGAACAAGCGGGAGCAGCCGCGCGAGTTCATGCAAAGCCTCGGCATCAAGGAAATGCGCTCCGGGCAATCCCTGACCGTGGCGGGTCTGCCCGGCTATACCGCACTGGTGCCGGGCAATACCCCGCAAGGTGAGCAATGGATTCGCGTGGCGGTGTTGTATCATGGCGACCAGGTCTTCATCTTCAGCGGTTTTCACGAAGGCGAACACCCGGCGGTGTTGAGCACGGTGCGCAGTTTCCGACCCCTCACCGAAGCCGAGAAGGTCCTGGCCGAGGCGCAACGTATCAAGCTGATCCGCGCCGATGCCAATACCCGCTATGATCGGCTGGCGGCCCGTTCCCCCATCCAGTTCCACGCCGAAGAACAGCTGCGCCTGCTCAACGGCCAGTATCCGAGTGGGCAACCGGCAGCGGGGCAGTTGCTCAAGATCGTCGAATAACTCAGCGCATTCACACATTGCGCCTCTGGCGTGTATGCCTGTAGGAGCGGGCTTTGCCCGCGGTCGGGCTGGCTGTAAACGTTCGCGGGCGGAGCCCGCTCCTACAGGTGGATAGTGTTTACCCTCACAGGAATTTTCAAAACATGTTCGAAGACCTGAAAAAGTCCGCCCTCGAGTATCACGCCCTGCCGGAGCCCGGCAAGATCGCCATTGCCATCACCAAGCCGACCGAAACCCAGGAGGATCTGGCGCTGGCCTATACCCCCGGGGTCGCGGAACCGGTGCGCATGATCGCCGCCGATCCCGCTGCCGCCTATGAGTACACCGCCAAGGGCAATCTGGTGGCGGTGATCACCGACGGCAGCGCCGTGTTGGGGCTGGGCAATGTAGGTGCGCTGGCCGGAAAGCCGGTGATGGAAGGCAAGGCGGTGCTGTTCAAGCGCTTCGCCAACGTGGATGTATTCGATATCGAAGTCGATGCGACCGATCCCCAGGTGTTCATCGACACGGTGGCGCGCATTGCCGGTGGTTTCGGCGGCATCAACCTGGAGGATATCGCGGCGCCGGCCTGCTTCGGTATCGAGCGCGCGCTGATCGAGAAGCTGGACATCCCCGTTTTCCACGATGACCAGCATGGCACTGCCATTATCATCGCCGCCGGTCTGCTCAATGCCCTGGAATTGCAGGACAAGACCCTGGAGCAGGCGCGCATCGTCTGTCTCGGCGCCGGTGCCGCCGGCATTGCCTCCATGCACCTGCTGCGCGCCATGGGTGCGAGCCGCGACAATATCCTGATGGTGGACCGCAAGGGTGTGGCCCATGCGGATCGCGATGACCTGAATGAACACAAGCTGGACTTCGCCATCACCACCGAGCGACGCACCCTGGCGGACGCCATGCGTGATGCCGATGTGTTCATCGGGGTGTCCGGCCCCGACCTGGTTACGCCGGAGATGCTCGCCAGCATGGCGCCGAAGCCGATCGTGTTCGCCCTGTCCAATCCGGATCCGGAAATCCGTCCGGCGGTTGCCCTGGCGGTGCGCGACGACCTGATCATGGCTACCGGGCGCAGTGATTACCCCAACCAGGTGAATAATGTGCTGGGCTTTCCCTTCATTTTCCGTGGCGCCCTGGATGTGCAGGCCAGTGGCATCAACCGTGAAATGCAGATCGCCGCGGTGCATGCCCTGCGCGACCTGACCCGCGAGCCGGTACCGGCGGAAGTCCTCAAGGCCTACAAGCTGAAGTCGCTGGCATTCGGGCCCGACTACATCATTCCCAAGCCCCTGGATCCGCGCCTCATGGACTATGTGCCTCCGGCCGTGGCGCGCGCCGCCGTGGACACGGGCGTGGCACGCCGTCCCTACCCGGCCCACTATCCCGAGGCTTGACGCGACGGAAGGCAGTCGCCAAGCTGTGACGCCGTTGTACGGGATTGGCTTTCGGGAATATACAGGGACAATATTGTGACGAATTTCCTGTAGGAGCGGGCTTTGCCCGCGAACATTCGCGGGCAAAGCCCGCTCCTACAACGCCGTCGTGGCAATGATTGGGTAAACAGAGCGAAAAACCATGAGCGAGAAAAAACTCATCCTGACGGACCCGGAAAGCGGGAAAGAACTGGAATTGCCGGTGAAGGAAAGCACCATCGGCCCTGGCGCCGTGGATCTCGGCAAGCTCTATCGCAAGCTAGGCTATTTTTCCTATGATCCAGGCTTCCTCGCCACTGCCAGTTGCGCCAGTCGCATCACCTATATCGACGGTGAGGCGGGTACCCTGCTGTATCGCGGCTATCCCATCGAGCAGCTGGCGGAAAAAAGTACCTTCATTGAGGTGGCCTACCTGCTGATGTACGGAGAGCTGCCCAACCAGGAACAACTGGCCTCTTTCCAGAACATCATCCTTCACCACACCATGCTTAACGAGAACCTGAAGAAGTTCTATGGTGGCTTCTATCATGACGCGCACCCGATGGCGGTCATGGTGGGCGTGGTGGGATCGCTTTCGGCTTTCTACCATGATTCCACCGATGTGGAGAACCCACGCCATCGCGAGATCAGCGCCCAGCGCCTGGTGGCCAAGATGCCTACCATCGCCGCTGCCGTATACAAGCGCAGCATCGGCGAGCCCTTCATGTATCCCCGCAACGAACTGAGCTACTGCGGCAACCTGTTACGCATGATGTTCGGCGTGCCCTGCGAGGAATACGAAGTCGATCCGCTCATGGAGCGCGCCCTGGACCTGCTGTTCATCCTGCATGCCGACCACGAGCAGAACGCCAGTACCGCGACGGTGCGCCAGGCGGGCAGTTCCGGCGCCGACCCCTTCGCCTGCGTGGCGGCCGGCATCGCCTCCCTGTGGGGACCGGCGCATGGCGGTGCCAACGAGGCGGTGCTGGATATGCTGGCCGAGATCGGCGACGTGAAGAACATCCCCAAGTACATCGAGATGGCCAAGGACAAGGAATCGGGTTTCCGCCTGATGGGCTTCGGGCACCGTGTCTACAAGAACTACGACCCGCGTGCCAAGATCATCCGCGATGTCTGCCACCAGCTGTTGAACAAGATGGGCAACACCCACGACCCCATGTTCGAACTGGCCCTGCGGCTGGAAGAGATCGCGCTCAGCGATGAGTATTTCATCGAGCGCAAGCTGTATCCCAACGTGGATTTCTATTCCGGCATCATCTACCGGGCCATGGGCCTGCCGAACAACATGTTCACTGTGATGTTCGCCATCGCCCGCACCGTGGGCTGGGTGGCGCACTGGATGGAGATGATGTCCGACCCGGCCCAGAAGATCGGCCGTCCGCGCCAGCTCTACCTGGGCCCGGGGAAACGCGACTACACCGGCATCGGCCAGCGCTGATCCGGCCGTCTCCCGGATCATTTCCCCTAGGAGCGGCCTTGGCCGCGAATGTTCGCGGGCAGAGCCCGCTCCTACAGGGTGGGTTCCGATCCCTGTTTCCATTCTTGTGTGAGCAATTCCTCCACCCGGCCCAGGGCGGCGCGTTCCATGGGACGGCCATCCACGGGGCTGAGGGGTGCCTGGCGGATGCCGTTGGCAGGGAAGATCAGCGCCTCAATGCTCTGTTCGCCAGCCAGGAAGCGCACCGAGGGGATGTCGCCGCTGGTCTCCCGGTTCAGACGCAGGCGCCGCAGGCCCACTTCGAAGGGGATGCCGGCCCCCATCAGGAACAGATTCACTTCTTCCGGTGCGTCGGCGAACAGGTGCAGGTTCACATCCGAATGGGCGCCGGCCGTGCCGGTCAACACCGAGCCCGCCAGGCGCGGCTCGAAGGGCGCGAAGAAGCGCATGGCCTGCACCGCGGCCTCGCGCAGGCGCCACAGCTGCTCCGCCCCTTCCGCGCCGAGGAACAGGCGCTGGTAATCCTGCAGTGCCTCCTCGATCTCCTTGTTGCGGGGCATGTTCTGGGTATGGGGTGCGCCGAGGCGTTCGGCGGCCTTGCGCTTGGCGGTGAAGAAATCCTGTACCCCTTCCTCCGCCATGAGCCGCGCGGCCTCCTGGGCAAGACGCTGGCGCATATGCTTGTCCTTGGTTGGGGTGCGGATGGCCATGGCTATGGGATGGATTCCTAGAACAGGGGTTCGGATTCGGGGGTGCCGGGCTCGGGTGTATCCGTGGCCTGGGTCTCCTCCGCCATTTGCCGGGGTACCTCGTCCAGCCGGAAAGTTTCGAACAGGGTGTTGGTCTGGCCCGGGGCCGGCAACAGGCCGGTGGACGGGTCGATGCGCACCGTGACCAGTCCCTCCGGGGGTGGCTGCAGGGCGCTCGGTACCCCGCGCAGGGCGGCCTCCATGTAGGCGATCCACATGGGCAGGGCGGCGCGGCCACCGGTCTCCCCACTGCC
>DATHUT010000160.1:0-5609 GCA_035462005.1 Gammaproteobacteria bacterium
CCAGGAACAACACCGTATGACGCACGTCCTCGGCATAATCCGCCGGGCTGACCCAGGCCACGCAGGGTGCGCTGCAACGACCGATCTGGTGTTGCAGACAAGGGCGGCTGCGATTACGGAAAAAACTGTCCTCGCACTGACGCACGCGAAACACCTTCTGTAGCAGGTGCAGACTCTCACGCACCGCCCCGGCATTGGGATAAGGGCCGAAATAGCGGCCGCGCGCGCGCTTCGTGCCCCGGTGCACGGACAGGCGCGGATACTCATGGTCGGACAGGAAGATGTAGGGATAGCTCTTGTCGTCGCGCAGCAGGATGTTATAGCGCGGGCGGAATTCCTTGATGAGGTTGTTTTCCAGCAGCAGGGCCTCACCCTCGGTGCGGGTGACCATAACCTCGATGCCCTGGATCTGGCTCACCAGGGACTGGGTCTTGGGGCTCTGCACCGTGCGTTGGAAATAACTGGATACCCGTTTTTTGAGGTTGCCGGCCTTGCCCACGTACAGCACCTCGCCGGCCTTGTCGAGCATGCGGTACACCCCCGGACGGGTGGTCAGGGTCTTCAGGAAGGCCTTTGGGTCGAAGCGGGCAGCAGCAGGTTTCGTGGTCATGGCAAAGCAATGGAGCTCAATGATGGCGCGGGCGCCCCGTAGGAGCGGGCTTTGCCCGCGAACGGCCGTGGCACCGAATATTCGCGGCCATAGGCCGCTCCTACGGGGCCGACAACAACTCCCCCGCCTGCGCGAACACCTCCCGGAACATTTCCGGGGTCAGCCGCCGTGTCTGGGTGTTGTAGCGGCTGCAGTGATAGGAATCCAGCAGCCACTGTCCGGTGGGCAAGCGGTGGCGGGCACCGTGACCAAAGCGATACTGGCTGGGTTTCTGCTCCAGGGCGCGTACCACCGCATCGTGGGCGATCTTGCCCAGGGCCAGCACCACGGCGTTCTCGGGAAGTCCCGCCAGTTCCGCACGCAGGAAGCCATTACAGGTCTTGACCTCGACCAGCTCCGGCTTGTTCCCGGGAGGCAGGCATTTGACGGCGTTGGTGATGCGGCAATCCTTGAGCTTCAGGCCATCGCGAGCGGATGCGGACACCGGCCGGCTGGCATACCCAAAGGCATGCAGGGTTTCGTACAGCAGGATGCCGGCATGATCCCCGGTAAAGGGTCGGCCGCTGGCATTGGCGCCATGCATGCCAGGGGCAAGGCCGACGATGAGCAGGCGCGCGCACGGGTCGCCGAAGGACGGCACCGGCCGGGCATGGTAGTCCGGGTGTCGTTGCTTCACTTCATCGAGAAAATCCGCCAGCCGCGGACAACGGCGGCAATCGGGGTCAAACAGGGCATTACTCATGGACATCCAGTATCTCGGCCTCGGCTTTTTTCAGATCGATGCGGATGACCCGGTGGTGGTTGGTGTCGGCCACGAACAGGGAGTCGCCAACCCCATGCAGGCCACCGGGTTCGTTAAGGGAAAGGCTCAGGCCCATACTCGAAACTTTATTAGAAGTTAGAGATATCATCTTGATCTTTGAGTTATAAGTATCCGCGATCCACAGACACTTTCGGACCGTGTCCAGGCACACCCCCAGGGGATGCTGGAGCCGGGCCGCGGTACCGACCCCATCCAGGTCGCCGAACTCGAACAGGCCCTGACCCACCAGGGTGTGCAGCGTCTCTTTTTCCAGATCGATCACCCGGATGGCCGAAGTCTCGGCATCGGCAAGATACAGGCGGCCGTCGCCCATGGCCAGCCCCGAGGGCTGGGCCAGGGCGGCGGTCAGCAGGGCACCATCGACAAGATCCTCACGCCCGGACCCGGCCAGCACCTCCAGGGTACGCTTGGCGAGTTGGTACGCCCAGATCTGGTGCTGGCCGGCCATGGCCACGTAGAGTACGCCCCGGTCATAGGCCAGGTCCCAGGGGGAATTGAGGGGTGCCTCCCGCGGCTTGTCGAAGTAGCTGCCCACGTAGCGCCCCTGCTGGCCGGTGCCGGCGAAGGTCTCCACTTCGCCGTGGCGGAGCTCGATGCGGCGGATGGCATGGTTGCCGGTATCGGCCACGAACAGGAAGTCTTCCACCCGCACCATGCCCTGGGGACTGTCGAAGGCCGCCTCCTGCTGGTTGCCATCGAGGAAGCCGGCGGTATTGCTGCCGAAGATACGGCGGATGGTGCCATCGTGATAGGTTTCGAGGATGCGGTTGCGACCCGTGTCGGCAATGTACAGGGCATGCTCGGTGGCGTAGACCTTGCCGGGAAAACTCATGGATGCCCGCGCTTCCGGGTGTGTTTGCAGTGGCAACCGACCGCGGGGTTCCAGGCCCTTCTGCTCGGCTTCGACGAGCAGTTTCCCGATCAGTTCATCGAGCTGCTGACGCCGCCCCTCGCCGCGCATGACGCCCACCACGTAGCCTTCCGGGTCGATCACCAGCAGCGAGGGCCAGGCCTTGATGGCGTAGCTGCGCCACACCTGGAAGCGCGGGTCATGGGCCACCGGGTGACGGATGTGATAACGATTGATGGCCTTCTGCACTTGCGCGTCGACGCGTTCATTGGGGAACTTGGGGGAATGCAGGCCAATGACCGTAAGCCGGTCACCGAATTTTTCCTCGAGATATTTCAGATCAGATAGCACGTGCATGCAATTGATGCAGCAGTACGTCCAGAAATCCAGCAACACCACCCGGCCGTGCAACTCTTCCAGACTCAAGGGGCGACTGGTATTGAACCACTGCAAGTCCTGCGGCAGTTCAGGTGCCCGGATGCGTGCTGTGCTCATGATCGGCGCGTCCTTATTATGTCCCATCCTGATGGCGTCGATGGTAGCACGCCGCGCCCGGGCTAGCGGTGCCACCCGGCCAGCCACAACCGTGCCCGCATACCCAGGCCACTGGTGTAGCCGCGGGTGACGAACCGTACCCGCCCCTGACGGTCCAGCACGAAACTGGCCGGCACGGCGGTGACGCCATAGCGTTCGGCCAGCTCGCCGGTGGGATCATTAACCACCGGGTACGCCACGCCTCGCCCGGCCATCCACTCCGCCACCTCTTCCTCCGTCCCCGACTGCATGGCGACGCTAATGAGGGGATGGCTGCGTGCCAGCCGCTCCACCATGCCCTGCTCCAAATCACACACGGGACACCAGGTGGCCCAGAAATGGATCACCGCCGGACGCCCTTTCAGGTCCGCCAGATCGAAGGAGTTGCCATCCAGGGTCAGCGCCTGAAAGGGCGGCGCCGGACCCCGCACCGCATCCCGGGTCAGGAAGGCCTCTGCCGCCAGGAGTGCGACGACCAGAACAAGCGCCTCGAGTAAATACTTAGGTTTTAACTTTAACTTCATGTATTAAAATTAAGAAATCTCTGATCAATTCACTTTCCGTCATCCCGGCGCATGCCGGGATCCAAGCATTTCAACCACATGGGTTCCGGCATACGCCGGAATGACGGGTTGAACAAGGGCGCCACTTGGTCATTCCTGTATAAAGGGGCACAGAAGCGCTGGTGGGACACTAACAACCGCAAGCCAGTTCGATGACGCCGTGACGCAGGGCCAGGTGAGTGAGCTGGACCTCGGTGCGGACACCCAGCTTTTCCATGATGCGGCTGCGGTAGCCGTTCACGGTCTTGCCGGTAAGGCAGAGCGACTTGGCGATCTGGGCGGTGCTCTTGCCCTGGGTGACCAACAGGGCGACCTGCAGTTCCCGGTGGGTCAGCAGCTCGAAGGGAGATTGGGGTTCCACCGACAGGCGCTTGTCCGCCAGTTGGCGCGCCAATTGGAGACTGATGTAACGCTCACCCCGGTGCACCGCCTGCAGGGCCTCGAGCAGTTCCGCCTCGGTGCAATTCTTGGTCAGGCAACCCTGTATGCCGCTCTGCACCAACCGGTCGGGGATCACCATGGACGCGTCCACGCTCATGACCACGATCTTCACAGCGGGGATCTGACGCTGGAAACGCCGGGCGCCATCCAGTACCGCGAGGCACAGACCGTTCATGCCCATCAGCACCACGTCGGGACGTTCCCGACGCGCAACCTCCATGGCCTCCTGGCTGCTGCCGGACTCATTGATCACGGTGACATCGCCCGCATCCTCCAGCAGGCGGCGGATTCCGGCGCGCACCAGGGCAAGGTCATCCACCAGCAAAACGCGGATCGGAGCAGAGGAACTTGCGGGAGATGAAGTAAGGCGTGCCATACCTAGCGCATCCAGGGAAGCATGGGGAATGTAGCGGCGGAGGACCAGAATCCTTGAACGGTTGGCAATAGATTTTTCAAATTATAACAGCCAGTTAATAATTTTTTATGAGAAATAACATTATATGGCCTGCGATTCTCATTCAAACGCCCGGCACCTGCCCGAACTCGATCATGCCGTGACGCATCGCCAGGTGAGTGAGTTCCACGTCATTGTCCACCCCGAGTTTCTCGTACAGGCGGTAGCGATAGGTGCTGACGGTCTTGGGACTCAGGCACAGACGGTCGGAGATGTCCTGGATGCTGTGACCCTGGGTCACCATCAGCATGACCTGCATCTCGCGCTGGGACAGCTTGTCGAAGGGGGAACGCTCACCGCCGGGTAGCATGGACAGGGCCAGTTGGCGGGCAATGTCGGCACCGATGTAGCGTTCGCCACGATGCACCACCTGGATGGCATCGACGATCTCGTCCACGGCGCAACCCTTGGTCAGATAGCCGGAGGCACCGGCCTCGAGCAGACGCGTGGGATAGGGCTCATCCACATGGATAGTGACCACGATGACGCGCAGGCCGGGATGGGTCTGGATGATCTTGCGGGTAGCCTCCAGGCCGCCGATGCCCGGCATGTTCACATCCATGAGCACCACATCGGGGCCGTGCTCGCGTACCTGGTTCAGGGCCTCCTCCCCGGTACTGGCCTCGGCGATGACCCGAATGTCCTGGGTATCTTCCAGGATGCGCTTGATGCCTGTGCGCACCAGTTCATGGTCATCGACAATGAGAACCCGAATCATCCCGCTACCTCTGTCTATCCCTGTGTAAATACTTCATCCTGCGGGGGATGCTAGCAGTAACCGCAAGGCTTGTCAGGCCACGCACTGTGGCTTCACCCAGCCGGGACCGGTTTCAGCCCCCCTCGCCCAACAGTGGCTCCAGGGCACGCAATTCCTCCTCGATGATGGGCACACCCTCCGAGTCCGCCGGAAGGACGTCCCGCAGGCGCTGCCAATATTGCCGCGCCGCCGGGTAGTCCTGGTCCTCGTAGGCGGCGGTACCGGCCAGCCACAGGGACTGGGGGTGGTCGGGATCCAGGGCCAGCGCCTGGCGCACCAGTTCCAGCGGGCGCCCCCGGGAGCTGCCCGTGGTGGCGACCAGCAATTCCGCATACTGGGCCAGTACGGCGGGGTCACGATCACCACCCTGGGCCAGGGCCTGCTCGTAGGCCTCCAGTGCCTGGTCCTCCCGTCCGATGGCGGCCAGGGAACGCGCCAGCAATGCCCAGCCCCGGGGATCGGGCCGATCCGCCATGCGGGCCCGCAGGTCATCCAACAGCCGGTCCATGTCATGTTCGCCCGGTGCCACCATGGCTGGTGCCTGTCGTGCCGGTTCCAGGCCGGCCTGGCCACTCCC
>DATHUT010000161.1:0-9649 GCA_035462005.1 Gammaproteobacteria bacterium
CGCGCACCTGAACGCGGCGCGCGCCCGTTATTTCCATGGCTGGCGTACGGCCTGCCACAGCAATGGCAGGCCGAGGATCAGGGTGAGCAACAGCGGACCATAGTAGATCAGCCCGCTCTCGTAGCTGGCGCTGCCCGCCATGCGTTCGCTGAATACCAGTACCCCGTGTACCACCAGCATTGCCAGCCCGGCGGCCAGGATCAGCGGCCCCTGCATCAGCGCCGCGGCGAGGGCGTAGACCAGGTAGGGCAGCAGGCCGGTCAGCAGCACTCCGGTCATGAGATAGTAGCCGGTGTCGTAGTGGGGCACGACGGCGGACAGAAAGGCAAGCCCGCAACCGAGCAGGATGATGCCATAGGGCAGTGAAGATTCGTTCATGGACCATGTCTCCTTGCGTATGGGGTGACAGGCTGAACTGAAAGTGTAGCTGCTGATTCAGGCGCCGTGGCCTCAGTCGGCGAATTCCAGGCGCGCCTCCACGGCGCCCAGGGCCACGCGGGCACAGGCCTCGTCCAGCTCACCGCCCGGGGCGCCACTTACGCCCACGGCGCCAAGCAGGGCGCCGGCCGCGCGAATGGGCAGGCCGCCGGCCAGCATCAACACGCCATCCACCAGGTTCATTTCATCCTTGATGTCGCCACGGTTGGCGACGAATTCCGCGGAGCTGAGGCCGGAGAGAATGACGGCATTGGCCTTTTCCTCGGCGATCTGCAGGGTGAAACGGCTGGCGTATACATCGCGCAAGGCCACCATGGGATAGCCGGAGCGATCCACCACCACGGCACTGACTTGGTAGCCTTTCTCACGGCAGGCATCGACGGCCCCGGCGGCAATCTCCTGCGCCAGGGAGAGTGACATGAGACGCGCCGGCAGGAGATCCGGTTCGGCGGCCATCGCGGCGGACCCGCCAGCCAGCAGGGACAGGGCTGCGATCAATGCGGGGTAACGGTTCATGGGAGTCTCCTTGTTGGTTCACGGCTTTACTCACCCAGCGCCGGCGCCTTGCGCAGGCCGTCGCTCACGGACTGCAGTTCGCTGGTGATGAGTCGGTCATCGTCTTCGCGCTGCAGCAATTTCACCGGGAGATAGTGCAGCTCGGGCGCGCACCAGATGGCGGTGTAGCGTTTGTTGTCGTCCCGCAGTCGTTCCAGTTTCAGGGTGTCGAAACTGCCGGCGGGGGTATTCACGGTTTCCTCGCCGACCACCTTGAAGCGGTAGGTCTTGAGTTTGCCACCGTCGGCGATGGCATATTCCACATCCTGTTTACCCCGGGCCAGATCCTGCATCAACACCAGGGTGACCACCATCTTGTCCAGAGCGTCGGGGGGGATGTCCATCACCCAGGGATGACCGGCTACACGGTTTTCCACCTGCAGGGCTTCCCAGTCGAAAATGAGCTCGGCGTCGCGATCACTGCGCCCGCCCGTGCGCCGGTAGAGGTATTGCATGGGGCGGATCCGGTCCTCGTGCCAGGCCCACTGGCTGCGTTCCTCGACCCGATCCTTGCGAAACCAGGCGGCGATGCCCACCGGTTTGCTGTGCGATTCGTACAGGTACGCATCCCCCTGCTGGCGGTGACGGTAGATGGCCTCGCCGACGCGGATATCTTCATAGCGCAGGGTGTACTGCACCTCGAATTCCGGCAGAGGTGCGGCCACCACGTGGACGGTCGCCAGCGCGAGCAGCAATGTTCCCGCCAGTCTATGAAGTGCTTTGCAGGTCATGATCCAGTAGTAGCGGTGTTTCCAGTGGGTTGCCATCGAGCCACACGCGGTGCTCCCGCCAGCGGACGCGTCCGCTGGCAATCAGTTCCACGGCGGCGGGATAGAGACGGTGTTCCTCTTTGAGGACCCGCAGGGCCAGGAGTTCCTCCGTATCACCGGGGTTTACGGTTACCCGTGCCTGCAGGATCACCGGTCCACCATCCAGTTCCTCGGTGACGTAGTGCACACTGGCACCGTGTTCGGTTACGCCTTCCTGCAAGGCGCGTGCATGGGTATCGAGACCGCGAAAGCGCGGCAACAGGGAGGGATGGATGTTGATCAGCCGGCCCTCGTAGTGGCGCACGAAGGCGGACGTGAGGATACGCATGAAGCCCGCCAGCACCACCAGCGCGGGAGCATGGGCATCGATGGCGATCCGCAGGGCCGCGTCATAGGATTCCCGGTCTTCATATTCGCGGTGATCCACCACCGCGGTGGGAATGCCGGCCTGGTCGGCCATGGCCAGGCCCGCGGCCCCGGGGCGGTTGCTGATGACGGCACGGATGACGGCATGCAGCCGGCCGGCCTGGATGGCGTGCAGCAGGGCCTGGAAATTGCTTCCACGGCCGGACAGCAGCACCACCAGCGGCAGCGGGGAAGGGGGGGAAGAGGGCATGGTGGGTACCACGGCCGGGCGTGGCGTCAGCGTTCCGTGAAGCGCACCTGGGCCGCGCCCTCGCCGGCCTCGATGCGGCCCAGCCGCCAGGCGTCTTCGCCCAGTTCCTTGAGGCGGTCCAGGGCCCGGTCGGCCTGTTCGGCGGGCACGCACAGTACCATGCCCACGCCGCAGTTGAAGGTACGGAACCACTCATGGGTTTCGATGTTGCCCTGTTCGCGCAGCCATTCGAATACTGGTGGCACTTGCCAGCTGCCGGTGTCGATCAGGGCGCGGGTGTTGTCGGGCAGCACCCGTGGGAGGTTCTCCGGCAGCCCGCCGCCGGTGACGTGACAGAGGGCGCGCACCTCCACCGTCTCGAACAGGGCCAACAGGGACTTCACGTAGATGCGCGTCGGCTCCAGCAGCTGGTCGATGAGCGGCCGGCCCGCGAGGTCCTGTTGCGGATCTACGCCACTTACCTCCAGCACCTTGCGGATGAGGGAGTAGCCGTTGGAATGGGGGCCGGAGGCGGCCAGGCCGAGCAGCACATCACCGACCTGTACGCGGCTGCCATCGATGATGCGGTCCTTCTCCACCACGCCGACACAGAAACCGGCCAGATCGTAGTCACCGCCGGCATACATGCCGGGCATCTCCGCCGTCTCGCCGCCCACCAGCGCCGCGCCGGCCAGCTCGCAGCCGCGGGCGATGCCCTGGATCACGGCACTGGCCACCTCCACGTCCAGGTGGCCGGTGGCGTAGTAGTCCAGGAAGAACAGCGGCTCGGCGCCGGCCACGGCGATGTCGTTGGCGCACATGGCCACCAGGTCGATGCCGATGCCGTCGTGACGACCGGTCTCGATGGCCAGCTTGAGCTTGGTGCCCACCCCGTCGGTACCCGATACCAGTACCGGCTGCCGGTAGCGATCCAGGGGCAGCTCGAACAGGGCGCCGAAGCCGCCCAGGCCGCCGAGTACCCCGGGGCGGTGGGTGCGCGCCACGGCGGGCTTGATGCGTTCGATCAGGGCATTGCCGGCGTCGATATCGACGCCTGCGGCGCGGTAACTCAGGGAATCGGGGGATTTGGGGCCAGGCACGGTGGATGCGATCTCGGGTTGGTGGGAAAGAGGCTGAGGGGCGTATGGTAGCCACCCCGTCGGCGGGGGTAAACCCGCTGGCTTCCACTCATTGGTGGCCGACGGGGTGTGGTATGGTACAGCCGTTTCACTCGGGGCTGAAGGAACCATACGCGTGTTGGACCGGCAAATGAATCGAATCTGGCATCGCCTGTGGGTGGTTGCCTGCCTGTGGTTGGCCGGCCCCGGCACGGTACTGGCGGCGGTGCTGCCGCTCTACGAGGCCGAGGTGCCGGTGCTGGACCAGTCCGTGGCGGCGCGCGGTCCGGCCCTGCGCGAGGCCCTGACCGAGGTGCTGATTCGGGTCAGTGGCGACCGGGCCGTCGCCCACCAACCGGGCGCCACGGCCCTGCTCTCCCAGCCGGAGGTCTACGTGCAGCAGTTCGGCTACCGGCCAGCCCCGGCCGAGACTCGCGGTACGGGTGAACCCTGGCGCCTGCGGGTGCGTTTCGATGGTGCCAGCCTGGAACGCGCACTGCGTGAGCGGGGCCTTCCCTACTGGGGTGACGAACGGCCCGAGATCCTGGTCTGGCTGGCGGTGGAGGAGCGTGGCAGGCGTCAATTGCTGGGTGAGCCGGATGTGGCCGAGGCCAAGGACCGGCTGGTGAGCGTGGCGCGGCGCCGGGGCCTGCCGCTGATCTTCCCCTTGATGGACCTGGAAGACCGTGCCCGGGTGGGTTTTTCCGATGTCTGGGGCGGATTCCTGGAGCCGGTGCTGGCGGCCTCCCGGCGTTACCATCCGCAGGCCCTGCTGATCGGTCGCCTGCACCAGAGCGGGACCGGTGCCTGGCAGGCCAGCTGGATCCTGCAGGTGCAGGACAATGAACAGCGCTGGAGCGGTAGCGATCCGAACCAGGGCGACCTGGTCGCGGAAGGCATGGAACGGGTCGCGGACGAATTGGCTGCCCGCTTCGCGGTGCTGGATACCGGCGGTGATGGCGCCCACTTGCGGATCTCCGTGATGGGGGTGACGGATACCGGGGACTACGTGCGCCTGAACCGTTATTTCGCCAGCTTGTCCGCGATCCGGTCCGCGCGTCTGCAGGCCCTGGCCGAGGATCGTGCTGAATATCTATTGCAACTGCAGGGTGATGTGGCGAGCCTGGAACGGGCGCTTACCCTCGGCTCGGTGCTGCGTCCCGACCCGGATGCCGGTCCCCGGCAT
Organism: Gammaproteobacteria bacterium; assembly: GCA_035462005.1. Classification (GTDB taxonomy): domain Bacteria; phylum Pseudomonadota; class Gammaproteobacteria; order DSM-19610; family DSM-19610; genus JAIVHA01. Next base: position 4,663 of record DATHUT010000161.1, read on the forward strand.
TATCGCCTGCAACCGTGAACCGGCGCGATATTCCCAACCTGATCACCTGGCTGCGCATCCTGATGGTGCCGCCCTTCGTCTGGCTGTTGCTGGAGGGGCGCCATTTCGACGCCCTGGTGCTGTTCTTCATTGCCGGACTTTCCGACGGCCTGGACGGCTTCCTGGCCAAGCGCTACGGCTGGACCAGCCGCCTCGGCGGCCTGCTCGACCCGCTGGCCGACAAACTGCTGCTGGTGAGTGCCTTCGTCACGCTCGGCTACCTGGATCTGTTGCCCGTTTACCTGGTGGGCCTGGTATTGCTGCGCGACCTGGTGATCGTGTCCGGCGCCATTGCCTACCATTTTCGCGTGGCACCCCTGGACGCCGATCCGAGCTGGGTGAGTAAGGTGAACACGGTGCTGCAGATCGGCCTGGTGCTGCTGGTGGTCTTCAACCAGGTCCATGCCCTGTTGGGTCCCTTCTGGATGCTGATGCTGGAGGCCATGGTGGTGCTCGCCACCGTCTGGAGTGGTCTGGATTATGTCTGGACCTGGAGCCAGCGTGCCCGCCAGCACCCGGGGACAAAGGAGTGACAGGATGACGGAAGCACGCAGTTGGTTCTGGCTGGGGATGTTGCTGGTCAGCGGTTGGTTGATATACCTGCTGGCCCCGGTGTTGACTCCTTTTCTGGTCGCGGCGCTGATCGCCTACTTGGGCAGTCCACTGGTGGAGCGGCTGCAGGGGGCTCGGTTGTCGCGCACCAGCGCCGTGGTGCTGGTGTTTGTCCTGTTTACCCTGGCCGTGCTGATCCTGATGCTGTTCCTGGTGCCGCTGCTGGTGAAACAGATCGAGGCGGCGCTGGTCGTGCAGCTGCCGCGCACCCTGGATTGGCTGCAGGGTACGGCCCTGCCTTTTCTCGGTGGCCTGGCGGGAGTGGAAACCGAGGCCCTGTTCGACATCGAGCAGCTGAAGGAATCGTTGACCGCACACTGGCGCGAGGCGGGCGGCCTGGCGGCGCGGGTGCTGGAGTCCGTGACGCGTTCCGGGCTGGCGCTGTTCGGTTGGCTGGTCAACCTGGTGCTGATTCCCGTGGTGGCCTTCTATCTGTTGCGTGACTGGCAGGGGCTCGTCGGGCGCATCGACCAGATGTTACCGCGCGACTGGGCGCCCACCATCCGCCAGCTGGCCGGCGAATCCGATACGGTGCTCGGCGCCTTCTTGCGTGGCCAGTTGATGGTCATGCTGGCCCTGGGGCTGATCTATACCCTGGGCCTCTGGATCCTGGGGCTCGAGCTGGCGCTGCTGATCGGCTTGTTGGCGGGCCTGGTGAGTTTCGTACCCTACCTGGGTTTTACCATTGGTGTCCTGGCTGCCCTGCTGGCGGGCTGGTTCCAGTTCCAGGAATTCATGCCTTTGTTGTGGGTGGTGGTGGTGTTTGGGGTGGGGCAGTTGCTGGAAAGTGTGGTGCTGACCCCGAAGCTGGTCGGAGACTGCATCGGTCTGCATCCCGTGGCGGTGATCTTCGCCGTCATGGCCGGTGGCCAGCTGTTCGGCTTCGTCGGTGTACTGCTGGCCCTGCCGGTGGCCTCGGTGGTGATGGTCTTGCTGCGTTACGCCTACCGGCAATACCTCGACAGCGACGTCTACGAAGGCAAGGAGTGAGCGCCGTGCATCCGCAACTGCCCCTGGGGCTGCGGTTGGGAGATCATGCGCGGTTCCGGAATTTCTTCGCGGGTCCCAATGCCGAAGTGCTCGCGGCCCTGCGCGACTTGCCGGAGGCCGGCGCGCGCATGGTCTACTGCAGTGGCGCGCCCGGCACGGGTAAATCCCATTTGCTGCAGGCCACCTGTGCCGCGGCACGCGAACAGGGGCGCACGGCCTGGTACCTGCCCTTGGAGCCGCAGCTGTCGCCGGCGGTGCTGGAAGGGCTGGAACAGCAGGAACTCCTGTGCCTGGACGACCTGCAGCGCGTGGCGGGGCATGCTGCCTGGGAGGAAGCCCTGTTCCATCTCTACAATCGGGTGCGTGAACAGGGGGGCGTGCTGCTGGTGGCGGGCGACGGCCGTCCGGAGGAACTGGGTCTGGCACTGCCGGATCTGGTGTCGCGTTTGCACTGGGGTCTGCTGTATCGCCTGCGGGAACTCGATGATGCCGAGCGACTGGCGGCCCTGCAGCTGCGGGCCGCCAGTCGCGGCCTCGACCTGCCTGTCGAAACCGGCGACTACCTGCTGCGCCGCTGCCCCCGCGACCTGCCGGCGCTTTTCGAGTTGCTGGATCGGCTCGATCTGGCTTCTCTCGCGGCCCAGCGGCGGCTGACCATTCCCTTCGTACGTGAAGTCCTGCTGCGCAACCGATGAAGCGTCGTTGCGCCCGGGTGCGGATCAGTCGCGTATCACGCCGATAAAGGCCTCGGCGACGGGATGATCCAGCGCCGCCCGGTTGCGGGCGATCCACAGGGTGCGCATGATGCGGAAGCCATGCACCTTGACATGCACCAGTTTCCCCTTGGTGACCCGCTCGTGCACCGAGAATCGCGGCATGAAACTGACATGCTTGCCACGCTCCAGGATATCGATGATCGCCTCGCTGGAACCGACCTCCAGCACAATATTCAACTGTTCGATCCCGATGCCCCGCAAGGCCGGTTCCAGTGACTCCCGTATGGAGGAGCGCTTTTCCCGTAGCACGTATTTCTGTTTGCCCAATTCCTCGATCGGCAGTAAATCGGTTTCCGCGAGTGGGTGTCCGGGGCTGCAGACCAGCCATAGCTCATCGTCGCGCCACTTCTGCACCAGGATGTCCGGGTGGTCTGGCGCGATCTCCATCAGGGCCATGTCGGCCCGGCCGGTGACCAGGTCGGCCTGGATCTGCCGGCTGTAGGCCAGGCGCGAGATGATTTCATAATCGGGATACTGTTCGTTGAAGGACAACAGCTGGTCGGGCAGCAGGTGTTCGCCGATGGCGAAGGTCACCTCCAGCCGCAGGCTGCTGGCGCCGCGTAGCAATGCATTCAGTTCCTCGCGCAACGCCAGGTGGTGATCGAGCATCAGCACCGCCGCCATGTAGACCTTTTCCCCCGCCTGGGTCAGGCGCAGGCGCCCACCGATGCGTTCCATCAGGGGCAGGCCATAGCAGTCATCGAGGGTGCGCAGGCGCTTGGTGACGGCCGACTGGCTGACATGCATTCGCCGTGCCGCCTCGTTCACCCCTCCCTTCTCCACTACCGCTCGCAAGGTGGCCAGGCCGGTCAGGTCAGGGAGTTTTTTATATTCCATTTCAGAATGCTCCTGGAAAAGCTTTCATTCGTATCATATTCCGGACTCGATAATAATACGCCAACGATAAATCCGGAATACAGCAGTAATTCATTCTATTATTTGGTGATTTCAGATTTCCGGAAGGAATGTGGAATCGCTATTTTTTCCAAATTGGAATATGAATAAGGAGCAGAGCATGTCGGAACCGAATAAGGGTCAGAATCACCCGTCACAGGCAGGGGGTGTCGGGCGCTGTTACAGGCGCCACGCCTGGGTCTGCACCCTGGGTCTTGCCAGCATCAGTCTGTATGTGTTGCTGAAGCTGTTCAGCCCTGAGCTCGTGCAGCTCGCCCAGGCCACCCACGCCGGCAACAAGGGCCTGTTCTTCGTTCCCATCCTGCTGGCCCTGGTGTTCTCCTTCGTGCACGGTGCCTTTACCTCCCATTTCTGGGATGTACTGGGCGTGAAGGCCAAAGACTAGGCCGCGACGCCAGGGGAGTTCACGGGAATGGATATGATCAACTTCATCGACCTGAACCTGACCACCGTGGTCATCCTGTTCGTGGTCGGCTTCATTGGCGGCATGGTCAGTGGCTTCATCGGGTCCGGTGGCGCCTTCGTGCTGACGCCCGCCATGATGAGCCTCGGTGCCTCTGGCATCGTGGCCGTCGCCAGCAACATGGCGCACAAGTTTCCCAAGGCGCTGGTGGGTGCGGTCAAGCGTCACCGTTATGGCCAGGTGGATATCAAGCTCGGCATCATCATGGGCCTGTTCGCGGAATTGGGCGTGTTTGCCGGCAAGGAAGTCATGACCGGCATTCGTGCCACCTTCGGCAACAGCGGTACCGATCTCTACGTATCCATCGTCTTTATCGTGGTGCTGGCGATCGTGGGCAGTTTCGTTTTTCGCGACGGCATACGTATGAAGCGCGCAGGCAAGCCGGAAGGTGAGCATGAGACCCCGAAACTGGCGCGCTGGGTGCAATCCATTCGTATTCCGGGGACCATGATGCGTTTCAAATCCATCGGGGATCGACAGGTATCCGTACTCTTCATCGCGCCGTTGGGCTTCGCCACCGGCATGCTGGCGGCCTCTATCGCCGTCGGTGGCTTCATCGGCGTGCCCGCAATGATGTATATCCTGGGTGTGCCGGCCATCATGGCGACGGCCACTGAGCTGGTGGTGGCCTTCGTGATGGGGTTGGGCGGCAGCCTGTTTTACGCCTGGGAGGGCTTCGTGGATATCCGCCTGGCGCTGATCATCCTGGCGGGTTCCCTGTTCGGCGTGCAGCTGGGTGCCATCGGCACCACTTACGTGAAGGAATACACGGTGAAGTTCGTGATGGGCATGATCATGCTCATCGTATTGCTGAGCCGCCTGATCAAGCTGCCGGTATACCTGTCGGACCTGGGCATGATCGCGCCGTTGGACGCGGGCCTGGTCGAGCTGCTGAACACGGCCAGTTTCGCAACCCTGGCCCTGGCCCTGCTGGCGGGCATGCTGGTGATCTCGGCCGCGCTCATTCGGGGCGTGCTGGAGCATCGCAGGGAAACTGCGGCGGAACAGGCAATGCGCTTCCATGAAAAGGAACTCGCGGTCACCAGTGCGGAGTCCTGATGAAAAAAGCCGGTGCAAGCCGGCTTTTTTCTGTCGTGCTGAAATCCGACCTGCAGGGAGGCACGACAAGGCTGGTTGTCACTCCGACTCTGCGGATTCCAGGTCATTCCGGCGTTGCCGCGCTTGGCTGCGC